>JALQUL010000141.1 GCA_023260735.1 Limnohabitans sp.
GATTAGTTTAAAAGTGTGCAGTACCTAAGGAAACTCTGCATAACTCCCCGTTCTGTGTGCTTGGCGTAAGGCCCATCTGAGAAAATTCTGTCCATGAAACAAGCCCGCCTGAACCTCAACCTGAACGCCAAAAAAACACGCAAACAAGTATTCTTGGAACAGATGGAACAAGTCGTTCCTTGGGTAGCGCTAGTTGAACTCATCGCCCCTTACTACCCCGAAGGCAAGACGGGCAGGCCGCCGTTTTCGCTGCAAACCATGCTGCGCATTCACTTCATGCAACAATGGTTCACTTTGTCGGACCCGGGCATGGAAGAGGCCTTCTTTGACACACCGCTGTACCGTGAGTTTGCCCAGCTCCAAGAGTTTGGCCGTCTGCCAGACGAAAGCACCATCTTGCGTTTCCGTCACCGCCTTGAAAAGCACAAACTGGCTGAGCAAGTTCTGGGCGTAGTCAATGAATTACTGACTGCCCGAGGACTGCTTTTGAAAGCGGGTACAGTGGTGGATGCCACGTTGATTGCGGCCCCATCTTCAACCAAGAACAAAGAACACAAGCGTGACCTGCAGATGCATTCGAGCAAGAAGGGCCAGCAGATGTACTTTGGCATGAAAGCCCACATTGGTGCTGATGCTGAGTCGGGCTTGGTGCACACGGTTCGTGGCACAACGGGCAATGTTCACGACGTCATTGAAGGCAACAGTTTGTTGCATGGGCAAGAGACTGATGCATTCGGCGATGCGGGATATCAGGGCATTGAAAAGCGGCCAGATGCCAAAGTCGATGTGAACTGGCACATTGCAATGAAACCGGGCAAACGCAAGGCACTGGACAAAGACAATGCGATTGAAGCGATGGTCGAGCAGGTGGAGAAGATCAAGGCCTGCATCCGTGCCAAAGTAGAACACCCGTTTCGGGTCATCAAGCGGCAGTTTGGGTACGTCAAAGTTCGCTACCGAGGCTTGAAGAAGAACACAGCCCAGCTGACGACTTTGTTTGCGTTGTCAAACCTTTGGATGATGCGCGGCAAATTGATGCAAATGCAGGGATGAGTGCACCCAAAAACGTGGGGAAGTGCCTGAAAGGACAAAAGAGCCAAAGAATTGGCACTAAGAAGTGCGATTTGGCTGAGGATTGCACTCAAAAACCACTGCATCAAACAATCAGCCCAATACAACAGCTGCAGGTGAGTTATTCAGACCATCCTTAAGTCTTATACTTATAATCTGTGTAAGAGAGCTATATCGTGAATATCAAGCAGCTGGCTAAAACCCTTAATTTATCAACCTCCACCGTTAGTCGAGCTTTAAACGGATACACCGACGTGAATCCTGATACTCGTTTGCGTGTACAACAGGCGGCCCAGTCTTTGGGTTACAGACCTGATGCAAGTGCACGTCGCTTGGTAAGAGGTGATGCTGAAGCGGTAGGGATTGTTTATAGTGCCGCCGCAGAAGTATTAGGGAATCCACAATTTTTAGACATGGCGGGTGGCCTATCCGATCGCTTAGAACAAGATCAGTTTGATTTGTTATTAGCTCTTTCTAAACATGATCATGAGCTCAAAATTTATGAGCGTCTGTTTAGAGGGGGGCGAGTAGATTCAGTGATTGTGGCCAACACCCAAGTCCATGATGACAGAATCAATTTTTTATTGAGCAAAAACTATCCATTTGTCGCTTATGGCAGAACTGCCAACTGCGAAAATTATTCGTGGCTTGATTTCGACAATGAACAAAGTAGTGCTTTAGCGGTAGAACATTTGTTAGCTTTGGGTCATACCCGTATTGCCTATGTTCATTCCCCTCTAGATCTTAATTATGCCAAACAACGCCATGCCGGTTTCTTAGATGCCTTGCAAAAAAATGGCTTGAACTGCCCGCAAGTTTATCAATCGAGTGCGGTGAATAATAGGCGTCAAGCGATTGAAGTCATACAAGGTTTTATGCAGCTAGACCCTGTACCCACCGCTATCATCGCCGATAGTAATATTATTGGTATGGCAATTTTTAGAGGCTTAAATGATTTGGGCGTTAAAATCGGTCAAGATATCTCATTGATTATTAACGGTGAAGTCTCAAGTGAATATGTTTTACTGAACCAGCCCATTACGACTGTGATTCAACCAACCGCCCATGACACTGGGGTGACTTTAGCTGAAATGACTTTTAGTTTATTGCGAAATCGTAAATTATCGCAATCTAACAAACAAGAACCTATGCCGCCGTGGCAGTTGCTTAAATCCTGCCAACTAGTGACAGGTAGCACCACAGGTCCACCACCTCAACTTCACCATAAAAAATAATGCATTCCTCTTGCTGGTTTTGTACTGAATGAGTAAAAGGCTATTGGCGCAATTAATTGTGGCTCAAATTGCAGTCCATGCTTGCATGGCCGGCATGAGAATGGCTGCTCCCTTATGGGCCTTGCAAAATGGTTATAGCGCGTTTGCTGTTGGTAGCTTAATTGCTTTGTTTGCTTTAACGCAGGTTTTTTTGTCCATTCCTGCGGGTCGTTATATTGACAAAAATGGCCTTAAAAAACCTGTTTTGATTTGTGTAGGTTTTGCAATCAGCGGTGCTTTATTGGCGGCTATAAGTAGTGCTTACTGGGCACTGTGCCTATCGGCTTTATTGGCAGGTGGTGCTACTGGCACACTAATTATTGCCTTGCAGCGTTATGTGGGTAAAAGCGCCACCACAGGCACCGAGTTAAAAACCGTATTTAGTTGGTTGGCTTTGGGGCCAGCATTATCCAATTTTGTGGGACCTTTTACGGCTGGTTTTATTATTGATACATGGGGTTTTAGTGCTGCATTTTTTTGTTTAGCTTGTTTTCCATTGCTATCTTGGTTAATGGTAAAAAATGCATCCGAGCATCCGATTGAACGCCTAGCAGGCAATCCTCACAGTTCTGCAACTCAGCCTAAAATACTCGATTTGTTATCGAATCCTATGTTGCGCCGATTGCTACTGGTCAATTGGTTTTTATCGGCCTGTTGGGATGTGCATACATTTGTTGTGCCTTTAATAGGTCATGAGCGTGCCTATAGTGCAACCGCTATTGGCACTATTTTGGGCGCATTTGCTATTTCAGCTGCCGTGGTTAGATTATTAATTCCCTTGTTGGCCTCAAAGTTAAAAGAGTGGAAAGTTATTTTTGGCGCTATGCTATTAAACGCTTTTTTCTTAAGCTGTTACCCTTTTATGCCAAATGCAATTAGCATGGGTTTATGTTCAGTGGCTTTGGGTTTTGTGTTGGGGTCTGTGCAACCCATGATCATGAGTACCTTGCATCAAATTACTCCTCATGAAAGGCATGGGGAGGCATTAGGTTTGCGCATGATGATGGTCAATGCGAGTAGCGTGGCGATGCCTACATTTTTTGGTTTTGCTGGTGCTTTTATTGGAGCGAGTGCCCTATTTGGTTTGACTGCCGCATGGGTGTTAATTGGTTCTAGTCAGGCATGGGCTTTAAGGCGTATTAAAAACAAGCCTCACCTTTAGTTTTGCTTGAATAGCAGGTCAGTTTTGCAATGGAAATATTTTTGAATTATTGAAAATTAATAAATGAGTGGTTCTTCGCCTATATTGCAGTGGGAGCGATCCTACAAAATGCTTGGCTTTTGGTTTTCTATTGGTATTAATTTTTGATTAAAAATAGCAATAACACGACAAATGCATTTAAAACTGATAAAAACCCTTGCTTAGGCTCTAAAATCAAAGGCACTGAAGATTTTATCTTTGTAGGACCTGCTGTGCCATTTTCTTGTAGGCTTTTTACACCCATTAATTGGCATTAGCCCTACAAGTCACATCACTTGTTTTTTTGAATTAATTAACTCCCACCATGACCCAAAGACGAATATTTGTAACAACAGCACTTCCTTATGCCAATGGAAATTTTCACATTGGCCATATCATGGAATATATCCAAGCCGATATTTGGGTGCGTTTTCAAAGAATGATGGGGCACGAAGTCAATTTTGTAGGTGCCGATGATGCTCATGGTGCTCCGATTATGATTGCGGCGCAAAAAGCTGGCATTACGCCACAACAATTTGTTGCTAATATTGCCGCAGGTCGTAAGCCTTATTTAGATGGGTTTAATATTGCCTTTGACAACTGGCACAGTACCGATGGCCCAGAAAATCATGAGTTAGCGCAAGCCATTTATAAAGATTTAAAAGCCGCTGGTTTAATTTCGACTAAAGTGATTGAGCAGTTTTTTGATCCTGAAAAAGGCATGTTTTTGCCAGACCGTTTTATTAAAGGCGAGTGCCCTAAGTGTGGTGCCAAAGATCAATACGGCGACAGCTGTGAAGCTTGTGGAGCAGTCTATAGCCCTACCGAATTAAAAAACCCCTATTCTGCTTTAAGCGGTGCAACACCCATACTAAAAAATTCTGAGCATTATTTCTTTAGTTTATCTGACCCTCGCTGTGCACAATTCTTAGAGGTATGGACTCACCAAGAAGGTCGTTTGCAACCCGAAGTCTTAAACAAAATCAAAGAGTGGTTTGCCAAAGATGACGAGGGCAAAGGTGGTCTTGGCGATTGGGATATTTCTCGTGATGCACCTTATTTTGGTATTGAAATTCCAGATGCTCCAGGTAAATATTTTTATGTTTGGCTAGATGCGCCAATTGGTTATTTAGCCTCGTTAAAAAACTATTTAGGTAAAAAAGGTCTTGATTATGAAAAATACATCAATGACCCAGCGGTAGAGCAATATCATTTTATTGGTAAAGATATTACTTATTTCCATACCCTGTTCTGGCCCGCCATGTTGCATTTTTCAGGTCGTAAAACACCGGACGCTATTTTTGTACACGGATTTTTAACTGTTAATAACGGTGAAAAAATGAGTAAGAGCCGTGGCACTGGTTTAGACCCATTAAAGTATTTAAGTTTGGGTATGAATCCTGAGTGGCTACGTTATTATTTAGCCGCTAAGCTCAATGGTCGTAACGAAGATATCGACTTTAATTCAGAAGATTTTATGCTTCGTGTGAATAGCGATTTAGTCGGTAAATTTATTAATATTGCCTCACGTGCCGCGGGTTTTATTCATAAACGTTTTGCAGGTCAATTAAGTGCTGTTAGTACCGATGGGCAAACTTTATTAGATCTATTAAAAGCATCTTCAAGCCTCGTTTCAGGTTTGTACGATAGC
This sequence comes from Limnohabitans sp., assembly GCA_023260735.1. Taxonomy (GTDB): domain Bacteria; phylum Pseudomonadota; class Gammaproteobacteria; order Burkholderiales; family Burkholderiaceae_C; genus JALQUL01. The sequence goes on from JALQUL010000141.1 coordinate 5,177, forward strand.
CGCGATTATGCAAAAGCACTGCGTGAAGTGATGCGTTTAGCCGATCGAGTGAACGAATATGTCGATCAAAACAAACCTTGGGAATTGGCTAAAAAAGAAGGTATGGATGCCCGTTTGCAAGATGTATGTACGACTTGTATTGAAGCCTTCCGCTTATTAAGTATTTATTTAAAACCCGTTTTGCCGCATTTAGCTAGTCAAGTCGAAAAATTTTTAAAAGTCGGCAGTTTGAACTGGCAAAGTGCCGAGCAGGTGTTAGGGGCTGGACATGAAATTGGTCAATATCAGCATTTAATGCAACGTGTCGAAGAAAAACAACTCGACGCTTTATTAACGCCACCAGAGCCAGTGGTAGAAGCATTGATACCAGGTGGCGAAGCCATTGCCCCTACTATTACCATTGATGACTTTGCTAAAATTGATTTGCGTATTGCCAAAATTGTCGATTGCAAAGCGGTAGAGGGTTCTACTAAGTTATTGCAACTGAGCTTAGATGCTGGCGAGGGGCGTCTGCGTAATGTGTTTAGTGGCATTGCTAGCTGCTATAAACCAGAAGACTTAGTTGGTAAATTAACTGTTTTAGTAGCTAATTTGGCACCGCGTAAAATGAAGTTTGGTATTAGTGAAGGTATGGTTTTAGCGGCTAGTCATGCCGATGAAAAAGCCCAACCTGGTATTTATATTTTAGAGCCAGTCGCTGGCGCCACCCCTGGTATGCGAATTCATTAAGTGAGTGTCAGGCGCTTTCGTTATTTTTAATTGTTTTATCTTGGTAAGTTTGGTCCCTACTTTCGACGAGTAAAATACTTACCAAGCCTATTTTTATAATTGATTGAGTTTATATTATGAGTTTTTTTCAACGTGACCATTACCGTTCAGAAGCTACCCAATTTATTGATAAATTAAAGTCAGAAAAGCCTGAACTTGAAAAATCACAATTGGCGGGCCGTGCTTTGTTATGGGATAAGCAAGTAGATTTGCAATTGCAAACTGAACTTAAAAAAGGCAAAGTAGCTCAAAAACCTTATGTCTATTCAACCAACCCATAAGTTGTAAATGAGTTCTAAAGTAGTTCCCACAGAGCTACCACTGCCACCAGTGCCACTTGAGGACAGTAGTCCTCAAGTGGTGGATAATATTGCCTTGGCACGTCTTTATGGCGAGCCACTTTTCTCTATGCCCCGAGATCTGTATATACCTCCCGATGCTTTAGAGGTATTTTTAGATGCTTTTGAGGGGCCACTTGATCTTTTATTGTATTTAATTCGAAAACAAAATTTTAATATTCTAGATATTCCAATGGCCGGTTTGACTCGGCAATACTTGATTTATGTAGAAGAAATTCGAAGCCGTAATTTAGAGTTGGCTGCTGAATATTTGTTAATGGCAGCCATGCTGATTGAAATCAAATCTCGCATGCTTTTGCCAGTCAAGCCAAGTGCAGAAGGCGAAGAGGCCGAAGATCCAAGAGCTGAATTAGTACGTCGTTTAATGGAGTACGAGCGCATTAAATTAGCGGCTGCAGAAATTAATGCCTTGCCACAATTAGGGCGAGAGTTTGTAAAAGCTCAAATTTACATAGAGCAATCGCTTGAGCCACGTTTTCCTGATGTGGAGGTCTCAGAGTTGCAGCAAGCATGGGCTGATATTGTGCGTAGAGCCAAACTAGTACAGCATCACAAAATTAGCCGCGAAGAATTATCGGTGCGCGAGCATATGAGTTTGCTACTCAAAAAATTGCAGGGTCGTCGTTTTATCGAGTTTCAGGAGTTATTTGATCCAAGCAAAGGCCTTCCCACTGTAGTGGTGACCTTTATTGCGATGTTAGAGTTAGCAAAAGAAGTGTTAATTGAAATCACCCAACCCGAAGCTTTTGCGCCAATATATGTTCGCTTGGCTTTTACACCATCCAAGCCAAGTAGTGTCCTGGATGAGTTGATTTTTGAGCCAGAAACTGGGCTTGACTAAAATTAACTAATCTCGCCTGATGGGTCTCTGCCCATTAACATCGCCACTGCCTTTTCAGCACTCACCTGACCTTGTAACACTGCCACCACCGCTTTAGTAATGGGCATTTCTATTCCTAATTGCTGTGATCGTTGTAATACTTGATGCGCGCAGGCTACGCCTTCGGCCACATGGCCTAGAGAGTTGACAGCTTCTTTTAGGCTTTGACCTTGAGCCAATAACAAACCTACTTGACGATTACGACTTAAATGACCAGTAGCAGTTAAGACTAAATCTCCTAAACCACTTAAGCCCATAAAGGTGTCACGGTCTGCACCTAAAGCCACACCTAATCGGGTCATTTCTGCAAGGCCTCGGGTGATAAGAGCGGCTCTCGCATTGAGCCCCAAATCAAGTCCGTCACACAATCCTGTAGCGATTGCCAAGACGTTTTTGACTGCACCACCCACCTCTACACCAATCATATCGGGGTTGGCATAAACTCTTAAGCTGTGATTATGAAATGCTTGAACTAATAAATCAGTCACGTGCTTGTGCGGGCTGGCGGCAACTAAAGCAGTTGGTTGAGATAATGCCACTTCTTTGGCAAAACTAGGTCCACTTAAAACACCATACCTCATATCCGAGGACTGTGCATGCACTTGTTCAAACACCTCATGACCTAATAAACCAAGGGCCATGGATTGCTCATGAGCTGGGGTATTTTCAAAACCCTTGCACAGCCAAACAATAGGTGCTTTTTGTTCTCCAATAGTCACCAGCATAGAGCGTAAAGCGGCCATAGGGGTGGCCAAAATAATTAAGTCGCTTTGCAGTGCTAATTGTCGCGGGTTTTCACTGGAAAAATGTAATTGAGGAGATAAGGCAAGGTTCGCTAAATAACGTGAGTTACAAGACTCTCGGCGAATTTTTGCAATCAATTCTGCATCTCTGGCCCAAAGTGTGACTTGATGAGTTAAATGATGGGCTGCATTTTGAGCTAATGCCGTGCCCCAAGCGCCGGCTCCAAAAACTGCAATTTTCATAATGATGTAAAAATAAGCAAAAATAGTAGAACAAGAATCAATAAAAAAGCCACTGTGCCGAATGGGGCATACAGTGGCTACGCAGATTTTAAACCCTAAAGGGTGATATTGAAAATTGCTTAAAAATTAAGCAGATTTGCCTTCGCTATCGGCTGCGAGTTGTTGCTCGTACATCGCTTGGAAATTGATCTCAGCCATGTGTACAGGTGGAAAACCTGCGCGTTGAGTAATATCGGCTACGTTAGAACGTAAATAAGGATAAACGATTTGTGGGCAAGCAATACCCATAATCATGCCCATTTGACCTTCTGGAAAACCGTCTAATTCAAAAATACCGGCTTGTTTGGCTTCTACTAAAAAAACTGTTTTTTCTTTGATTTTAGTTTGAACAGTCGCTCTAACAGTGACTTCGTATAAAGTACCACCTAAAGGCTCGGCTTCAACGCCTAATTGAATATCAACCGCCGGTTGCTCTTCTTCTAATAGAATGGCCGGTGAGTTTGGCTGTTCAAGTGAGGCTTCCTTCAAATACACACGTCTAATTTGAAATACGGTTTCTTGTGCTTGTGTTTCTTGCTCAGCCATAATGTGTTTTTATATCCATAAAAAACTACCCAAAAGAAAAAGAGTAGCAGTCAAAAAATACCTGTAGAAGTCTAAAAAGACCCATTACAGAACAAGCTGTAATTATCACCTAAGCGGAGCCTAATTTAAGGACTAGAGCGTTTTTTCTTCGTCTTAAATGCGACCAATTGAAGTTCCTCATCTTTTACTGCGTATTCAATTAAAGCATCTAATGCAGGCCTTGCCATAGAGGCATTATCATGATTAATCATGCCCACCACAATATAACGTTTGCCACTACTGGCAATAGCATAACCAGCAATAGCGATCACATCTTTTAGTGTTCCTGTTTTCACAAACACCTTACCAATGGCCGGACTATTTCCCAAGCGAGTGCCCATTATTTTGGCTGTGCCATCTATTCCTACTATGGGTAGTGATTGTAAAAAGATATTACCCTGAGGATGTAGGCTAGCCACTTTGAGCAATTGCGCCGCTGAACTAGCAGTGATTTTTTCGATTCGGCTAAGGCCAGAGCCATTTTCTAAAACGGGAGTAACAAACTGACTACCTATCTTTTCTCGCCACCAACGATTGAGGTTTTGCCTTGCATTAATAAAATTAGTATTGGGATTATTTTCTAGGCCTAAGGTTAAAAAAACCTGTTGTGCCATCACATTATTGCTATATTTATTAACATCTTGAATGATGCTAGATAAAGGCAGTGAGGGGCCTTGATACAAAATTTGAGCCGTTTTTGGAGTGGTATCAAATCTTACATTGCCTAACAACTCAATTTGCGAGTTTTGTAGCATGGCTTTTAGCACATGGGCGGCAAAAGCATCAGGATTAGGATACGCGATTGACCAAGTACGTTCACCACAAGCAGCTGCATAGCTACCACCAAAGTGAATATCGCCATTGCTTAAAAAGAGTGGGGCTAATTGGGTTTTCCAATCGCTACATGCGCCACTACTTAACGGTACCGTGTTATCGACTTGCACATCGGCTAAGGGAGGAATTGATGTTATATTAGCTTTTGGGATGGGGTCAGAGTTATGAATATTAGGGTCGGGGGGGCTAAAGGTAAAAGTAATTGATTTGAAGTTAACCAATAATCCATCTGGTGTGGCGTTATAGGGTTTAAGTGGATCACCATCAAATTGATTGGGATCACTGGCAGGCATTTGAAATGAAGAGCGGTCAAGGACTAAATCACCTTTAATCTGATGCAGACCAGCTTGTTTTAAAATCGAAAAGTCTTTTTCTATGCGCTCGACAACCCATTTGGGGTCGCCACTGCCTTTTATGACGAGGTTGCCATTTAACACGCCAGAATCAATTTTACCGTCGGCTAAAAACTGGGTTTTCCAAGTGTAATCTGGACCTAAATGCTCAAGGGCTGCAAAAGTGGTCACAATTTTCATGACTGATGCAGGTTGCATCATTTCATTTTCCCGAAATAGCAAACGTGGTACTTCGGTGTCAGAAAGCTCAGCCACGTAGGCACTCATGGCCTGAGTTGGCACGTTAGCGTTACGCAGTGCTTTTTGTACACTAATAGGTAAATTTTGTGCGTGAGCAAGTGCACACCAACTAGTCAATAAAGCAAGCCATGATAATTTTAAAAGTTGCATAGCAGACCATTCAAAAGCGGGAATTAAAATGTCAAAAATCTATTTATTTATATTAGCCTGCTATTGGAAATAAATGTTGATTTCAATCGCTTGAAAGTCATAATTGAGCTTATTTTTTGTATATTGTTAAAAAACCATGACACAAATTATCACTTAACACTTTAAAACCTTGAGTAAGCTCGTAATAAGCAGAAAAGAAGGGTTTGAATCTAGGATAATTAAGGCAGTTTTAACTTTTTCTTGCATTATGAATATTTTGGCCTTTGATACCAGTACAGAGACTTTATCGATTGCTTTGTCTGCCAATGGCCAACGCTACGTCCATCATTCAGAGGGTGGGGCAAAAGCCTCAAAAAGCTTATTAGGGCATATACATGAGTTGTTAACACAAGCTCAATTAAAAGTGGCAGATTTAGATCTTATTGCGTTTGGTGCTGGTCCTGGTTCTTTTACTGGTTTACGCACCGCTTGTGCGGCCGCTCAGGGTTTAGCCTACGCCTATCAAATTTCGGTTTTACCCATTAGTTGTTTGTTAGCCACTGCACAACAAGCATTCAACCAGACCCAAGCTAGCTACATTCAAGTAGTACTAGATGCTCGTATGTCAGAGGTCTATAGCAGTCAATATGAGTTCAAAAATAATCAATGGCATTGTTTGCAACAACCCCATACGGTAGCTCCTCAAGAGTTGCTACCTGTGGCACAAGCATTAGTAGCGGGTAATGCTTATGCAGTTTATCAAGAGGCTTGGCAAAATACTACCGAGCATTTTTATGCATTACCATCTGCGTCAGCTATGTTAGATTTAGCCCCGGCCTTGTATGCCCAAGGCCAAG
>JALQUL010000168.1 GCA_023260735.1 Limnohabitans sp.
GTGTGTGTGTGTGTGTGTGTGTGTTTGGTGTTTAGCGGTGAGGCGTCGCCGCCGTTGTCATGTCTCACCGCCCAAAACGGCGAGACCCCAAAAATCACTTAAAAATCAAATTCAAAACGATTTTGTCCGATTAAATAAGAAATAATTTACCAATTACAACATTCTTATCACAAATGCGACTTTAAGTCAGGACAAATCAAGAATATCCTGTTATATTGCACTGCAACATATTATTATTTCGGATGTCAAAATGCTATATCAAATCTATGAAACTCAACGCGCTTTAATGGAGCCTTTTGTAGACTTCGCACAAGCTACAGCCAAAGTTATTAACAGCAGTAACTTGCCTTTTGTAAAAAATGAACTTACCCAACGAGTAGCTGCGGGTTATGATTTACTCTATCGTCTTGGTAAAGACTACGAAAAGCCAACTTTTGGTATCACAGAAGTTGAAGCCAATGGCCATCAAATCGCCATTCAAGAACGTATTGAAAAAACATTGCCATTCTGCGAATTAAGACGCTTCAAGCGCTTTACCGACAATGTAGAAACCCTTTCTACATTAAAAGGTCAGCCAGCAGTTTTAATCGTAGCTCCCTTGTCTGGTCATTACTCTACTCTTTTACGCGATACTGTGCGCACTATGCTAAAAGACCATAAAGTCTATATCACTGACTGGAAAAATGCCCGAATGGTGCCTTTATCAGAAGGTGATTTCCATTTAGATGACTATGTAAACTATGTCCAAGACTTCATCAAGCATTTACAAGGCATTTATGGAAATTGCCACGTAATGAGTGTTTGTCAACCTACCGTACCCGTTTTAGCTGCTGTGTCTTTAATGGCAAGTCGCAATGAACTTTTACCATTGTCAATGACAATGATGGGTGGCCCAATTGACGCACGTAAAAAACCAACAGCCGTAAACGATTTAGCCACCAACAAACCTTTTAGTTGGTTTGAAGATACGGTTATTTATAAAGTACCTAGTAATTTCCCGGGTGCTGGTCGCCCTGTTTATCCTGGCTTTTTACAACATACTGGCTTTGTCGCCATGAACCCTGATAACCATGCACGTAGTCATTATGATTATTTTGCTGACTTGGTAAAAGGTGATTTATCTGGTGCTGAAACTCATCGCAAGTTTTATGATGAATACAATGCCGTACTTGACCTTGATGCTAATTTTTATCTTGAAACCATTAAAATTGTTTTCCAAGACTTCAACTTAGTAAATGGCACTTGGGATGTTAAAAATATCAATGGTGAACTCGAACGTGTTCGTCCACAAGATATTACCAATACCGCTTTATTAACGGTTGAGGGCGAACTTGACGATATTACGGGTGGTGGTCAAACTCAAGCAGCTCATGGCTTGTGCACAGGTATTGCAGAAGATAAACGCCATCATTATGAAGTCGAAGGAGCTGGTCACTATGGTATTTTCAGTGGTCGTCGCTGGAGAGAATATGTGTATCCACAGGTCAAAGCATTTATTGCCAAAAATCATGTGAAGTTTACTGGTGAAATCGATTCATCAAAAGTGAAAGCAATAGATCCTAATACTGCTACTGCAGAAGTTTCTACTGTTGCACAAGCCCACGCAGAAGCGGATTCTGGTTTAGCTCCTACTTCAAGCGCCCAAACTAGCCATATTCCAAGCGCTACAACAACTGAAGACAATCAGGTACAATCTACACCTGTAGTCGTTAATACAGCAAGTACTGCTACTCCTGCAAGCCCTGCTACTGCTACCAATAAAAGTAGTCCCGCGAAACATCATTCACACTCCGGGAAAAATTCTAAACGTAAATAGTATTTGAGTTCTTTCAATTGAAAAAAACTTCAACTCATCAGCCACCTAGTGTGGCTGATATTCATTCAGTACTGCCTCAAACTCAGTGCACTCGATGCGGATACCCCAATTGCTTAGCCTATGCACAAGCGATTGTGAATGAACATGTCCCTATTAATCAATGTCCACCCGGTGGTAAACAAGGAATAGAAAAGCTGGCTGCTTTAACGTTTCAGCCAGTGATTGAAATGAACCCAGAAAATGGCCACGAAGGGCCACGAACTGTCGCTTATATTGATGAAGATTGGTGTATTGGTTGTACGCTTTGTATAAAGGCCTGCCCTACCGAAGCCATTATGGGTGCAAACAAATATATGCATACAGTAATTGAAGACCGTTGTACGGGTTGTGAACTTTGTATTCCAGCATGCCCTGTCGATTGTATTATTTTAGAGCCGGTCCATAGCGCTAATGCCGATGGCCAATTGCCTACCGCCTGGGATGCTTGGACGATTGAGCTTGCCAATAGTGCCCTGCAACGATATGAGGCCAAATTGCAGCGTCAAGAACAAATTAAAACACAACAAGCCCAAAACCAAGTAAAAGCATTAACTGAAAAAACAAAAGATTTGGCTGCTCACTCTTTAATTACCGATACTACCGTGCTCGATCATAAAAAACGGTTGATTGAAATGGCCTTGTTAAAGGCCAAACAAAAACTAGAAAATTAAATTATTTTCTTAACATTTGTTGTAGTTCACCCGACTCAATTAATGCTTTTAGGTCAGTAGCTCCTCCCACCAACACCCCTTTTACAAAAACCATAGGAAAGGTAGGCCAACCCGTCCACATTTTTAAAACATTACGCTTGCGCCACATGCTGAAATAATTACCATAATCAATATCGTGATGCGCTAGTGCTAGAGCATCAAGCGATTTGCGAGCTTTTCCAACGAATGGGTTACCAGACATTCCTATCACCACAATATCATGTGCTTTTATCGCCTGCTCGACTTCTTGAATAATTTCAATATGGAGCTGGGCAATTTTAGATTGAATAGCAGAATGAATTTGTGTAGTGGGTAAAATTGGTCTGGTCATAATAAGAGAATTGTGAAAATAGTGATAAATTTTAAAATTAAAATTTTAGAAAATTGATATAAGGGCAAAAACATTATTTACAAGCCATTTAATTAAAAATGCTAAGCAATAATAAAGTCAATTTAAACCTTTTATAGGCTGAAATACTATTCAGCTCAATCGCCAGTATTCGCTCATATTTAAAAGCTTAATCAAATATCAAGTAGCTACAGTTTCAACATTTTAATAGTAATAATTGCAAGTGTTTTGCTTCATTTTCCATCAAACATTGAAGAGCTATCAATTGATTACTTTAAATTAACAGACATAAATAAGGGTTTCATGAAGTTTATTTTTATAGGTGCTTTTTATTTAGCCTGCTGTGCTAATGCTTTCGCACAAATCAACTCTCTCACTATACCCTCATCGCCCATAACTCAAATATCAAATCATACTTCTGATTTTGATAAAATTTGTGAACAAAAAACAGGTCATTGTTTTGATGCACAAATTAATGAACAAGAAATAGTTGAAATTGTGGACCGCATTGAACAAAAACAGCTTTTTGCACAAGCTAGACAACAAAATATCAATGTACCTGAGTTTTTATGGATGGTAAAAAAGCCAGTGAAGGGGGAGTTTGTTTTTTATATTACCAAACAAGCCAAAATATTCGCTCAAACCATCTTAGGGCAAGAGGTTGATGAAGCTGATGTAGATGTTTACCCTTTGCAACAACAAAAAATTGCCGCAGAGTCAGAAAATGAAAAGAATTGGCTAACTGAACCTAGTTTACCAAAGGGTAAATACGTATTGCACCTACAATACATAGGTCAATTCAAAACTGATCAAAAATGGGTCTGGCTTGAAGTTGAATAACTAATATGTTGCTTGGGCTTTTGGGTTCAAACATTCACTTAGTTCAATGTTCTTCAATGCTATCGTCCTTAACAGCCTACATCATTCACTATGACCCCTTTAGATATCCTTGGACTCAGTGCTAGCTTTGTCACCACATCCTCATTTTTACCACAAATTTGGCAAGTTTGGAAAACAAAAGACGTAAGCGCAATCTCTTTACCCACTTATTTAATTATTACATTTGGATTAGCTTTATGGTTGATTTATGGCGTATTGAAACATGATTTACCTATTACTGTAGCTAACTCAATAATGGTTATCTTGACTGGTAGTATTGCCGTAATGAAAATTAAATTTTCCAAAAAATAATTTAATTTCAATATTTATTTTTAATTAGAAATAATTTCATACCATTTAATGATACAGACTTTATATTTTTCTCTGCTTTATAACAAGCTAAACCTCAATTGAGTTCGCCAAGGAACTCAACGAGACTTAACGATTTGCACTCAAGGCATTAAAAGCCTCTACCACAGCCACAGGGGCTTGTACCAGCTCAATTAACACGCCCTCACCACTAATTGGAAACTCTTCGTTGCCTTTAGGGTGTAAAAAACAAATATCAAAACCAGCCGCGCCTTTACGCACACCCCCAGGGGCAAAACGCACACCTTGCGCGCTTAACCATTCAACTGCCTTGGGCAAATCATCAATCCATAAACCTACATGGTTTAATGGTGTGGTGTGAACTGCAGGTTTTTTGTTTTCATCAATCGGTTGCATTAAATCCACTTCGACTTTAAATGCACCAGCCCCCATAGCACAAATATCCTCATCCACGTTTTCACGTTCAGAGACAAAATTACCTGTCACTTCTAAGCCCAGCATATCAACCCATAAGGTCTTTAAACGTTGTTTGCTAGGGCCACCAATAGCAATTTGTTGAATGCCAAGCACTTTAAATGGACGTGTCATACCTACCCCTTTTATTCTTTATTTTCTAACATAAAAAATGAACAAGGATTTTTGTAAACCGCCACAAAACTTCCTTGTTCAAATGAATCAAAAAATTAGCTTAACAATCATTAAACAAATTCAATAATGGGCTGATCAACGCTTAAGCTTTCACCTTTATTGGCTAATACTTTGCTTATTACACAATCATTAGCAGCAAATAAAACATTTTCCATTTTCATGGCTTCAATCACCGCAAGACGTTCGCCAGCTTGTACTTTTTGACCTGGTACAACGGCTAAATCGACTAATAAACCTGGCATTGGTGACAATAAGAAACGGCTCATGTCAGGCGGCGCTTTGAACGGCATCATACGGTGCAGTTCGGCCATACGTTTAGACACTACCATGACATCAATTTTGGTACCGTTGTGTTGAATTCTTAAGGCTAATGGGTTTTTATCTGCACCACGTTCTACTTGTGCCGAGAATGCTGCACCATTAACTGTACCCACAATACAAATATCGTTTAAACGTGAAGGACTAGAAATTTTATATTCTTTACCCTCTACGAATACAGTTGCAGAACCAGTTTCACCTTGGTATTCGGTAACGTTCACATCGGTATAAGAATGTTTACCTTCAGCGCTTAAGGTAATAACGGTGTAATCTTTACCAGCGTTTACTGCAAAACCACGCAATTGACCACTTAAGCTAGTGGCACGCTCACGCGATTTACGGCGTACAAATGCAGCCATTGCCACCATAAAACCAGGGTCTTGATGCACTACATCTTCAGCTTTAAAACCATGTGCATAATTTTCAGCAATAAAGCCTGTGTTAAATTGACCACTTACAAATTTTGGATGGGCTAATAAAGCAGCTTGGAAATCTGCAAGGGGAATGGAGAGACCTTCAGCAAGCATCTTGAGAACGTTCTTTTCAGTTGTTCCCTC
>JALQUL010000214.1 GCA_023260735.1 Limnohabitans sp.
AATTAATGCCATATTTTCTAGGCCAGGGTAATTGTTTTGAATAGTCCAAGTGACTAAATCATGCCAACCTACCCCAGCGCCTACTTCCAAAATAAAATGTTTGGCCGTTTCTTCTACTAGCTCAATACCAGGAATTTCCATTTTGATTACTAATGGTGCAACATCGCCTGTAAGGACTAAATTACTGCCACCACCCAAAACAAAAGTCTCTTTTTGAGCTAGCGCACCTGTTTCAACCCAAGCTTTTAACTCAGCTGTTGAGCTTACTCTGACCAATTCATTGGCTTTTGCTTCAATTCCAAAGGTATTAAGCTCTTTAAGGGCTACATTTTTCTCGACAATCATGGGACAATTAGGTTTTGTTTATAGAATCTCTGAATCATGCCATCTTTTGACACTGTATGCGAACCAGAAATGGTTGAAGTAAAAAATGCTGTAGAAAACGCAGCTAAAGAAATCTTAACTCGTTTTGATTTTAAAGGCTCATCTGCAGCGGTTGAACTAAAAGACAAAGATATCACTATTTTTGGTGACTCTGACTTCCAACTTGACCAAGTTCATGATGTTTTAACCAATAAACTGGCAAAACGCAATGTTGATTTACGTTTTCTAGATATTGGTGACATCCAAAAACTAGGAGGTGATAAATTAAAACGGGTTATTAAGGTAAAAGCCGGAATTGAATCTGACAACGCCAAAAAAATCACCAAATTATTAAAAGAGAGCAAAATGAAGGTGCAAGGCTCGATTCAAGGTGATGCGGTAAGGGTATCTGGTGCAAAACGAGATGACCTACAAGCTGCAATGGCTTTAATCAAATCGGAAATAAAAGATTTGCCTTTAAGCTTTAATAACTTCCGCGACTAATTTTTTTATTCAAGGCAACACCATTAGCAAAGATTTTTGAACCTGGTAGTTGGCCCTGTCCCATATTTTGTGGTAATTACTACCCCTGTTAGGCAGGCCTAGTTGGGTTCTTCTTTTACAGCGACAAACCACTACCAAAGGCTAGCCATCGCTAAATTGAAGACTATTGATTGGAATATCAACACTTGATTTTAGATCTGGCCATAGCTTGTTCAAGTAATTGGTTTAGCTTGAGGTTTGTCTTTTGTTAATGGTTGCACAGCACTTCATACTTTATTTTTATAACGGCTCAAGCTCCTCTCATGGCAAATAAAATTATTCCTATTCAAAATGGTTTTACGAGTAGTGCTTTGCCCTTACCTAATGCACTCGCTCGGGCCACATCCGAACTAAATAATGTTGGACCCATGCTTGATACTAGAAATAGACCGCTGCGTGACCTTAGAATAAGTGTGACTGACCGTTGTAATTTTAGATGTAGCTACTGCATGCCTAAAGAGGTTTTTAATAGCCAATACCAGTACTTGCCCCACTCATCTTTATTGAGTTTTGAAGAAATTACCCAATTAGCCAAAGTTTTTGTACAAAATGGCGTTGAAAAAATAAGACTTACCGGTGGTGAGCCCCTGCTTCGCAAAAACATTGAAATCTTAATTGAATCATTAGCCCAACTTAAAACTCCAGAGGGTAAGGTAGTAGATATCACACTCACCACCAATGGCGTTTTATTAGGCAAAAAAGCCGCCCTACTAAAAGCAGCTGGCCTCAACCGAGTCACCGTTAGTTTGGATGCCCTTGATGACGCCATTTTTAAACGCATGAATGATGTCGATTTTCCGGTTCAAGCGGTTTTAGACAGCATTGCAATTGCTAAAGAAGTAGGCCTTGGCAGTGAAGTCAATGGCACACCTTATAAAGGCTTAAAGGTCAATATGGTGGTAAAAAAAGGCGTTAACGATGACCAAATCATTCCAATGGCTAGGCATTTTAGACACTCTGGAATTGCACTTCGATTTATTGAATTTATGGATGTAGGTGCTACCAATGGCTGTC
>JALQUL010000228.1 GCA_023260735.1 Limnohabitans sp.
TTAAATTTTTATTTACATTTTTTATTAATTCAGCCAAGCTCCAAAAATATTGATTAGCTCCAATTTTATTTTAAATAGTATAATAAATGGGCAGCAATTTATTAATAATAAATACATAAATTATTAGTGAAAGTTGAACTACACTTTAATTCCATTGAAGATCATGTAGATGCAACTGTACAACTGCAACTGCTATCTTTAAAACTTTCAATAATTAAATCTTAAAAAGCGGAATTAGTTCCTTATTTTTTCAAAACCCGAATATTTTTGATAGCTTGTTTTTTGATATAAATCCAATAACAAAGACCAACTTCAAAATTAACGGAGATGGTTATGAATGAATTTAAATTAGCGTTTATTAACTATGTGAACTTTGAAGCTCGTGCTACTCGACGTGAATATTAGATATTTAAATTATTTTATTCCGTCATATTAATATTATTAATTTCATTGATATTTATCCATGAGAAATTAAAAAATATTGCGTTGATTTATTTTGCCCTAAGTTTAATTCCTAACCTTTCTATTGCTGTTCGTCGACTGCACGATATCAACAAAAGTGGATGGGATTTGCTATTATATTTTGTTCCCCTAGGTAGTTTGGTGATTTTAATTTTTACCTGTATCGAAAGTGATTCAAATGAAAATGAGTGGGGTAAGCCTCCTTACGCTCAAGTAGCCAAGTCATTTTGAGTGATTCGACAACTCAAGGTGGCTCTAGCTCTAGAAGAAGTGTGTGGGCATTTATGATTGCAATGCTGAGTCCTAGAATGGGTTACGGGGGGCCGTCATTGGTTTTATTTACTGGTGCTTGATTGCTTTTTTAATCTTAGCTTTAGCCGGTCTCATGACATTTGCAAGTTTCAAAGATGAGATTTCTGATTCTTTTAAGGAAGGTATTACTTATATTTTTCCATGGACTCAGCCAGAACCCGATTTTTTAGACTCTGCTGAGACTGATTATGAGGAGGAACCTGACGAAGAAATAGAACAAGCACAGGACCCTCTACCCTTAGAAAGTGCAAGACCTGCAGCGGAAACGGCTTCACAATAAAAAATAGTAATTATTGCCATGGCCCTGAAAGGTCTAAGTAGAGGCTTTTGACCCTTAGCCTAGTTGAAGGGTCAAATTTATTTCACAGACCATTTATACTAGGACACTAGCTCAATAGCCTAATATTTTGGCATTGCTTGCTGTTTTAGCTAATGAAGCCCCCATAAGGCTTATTACGATTCGATTGGTAGGCTTATTTTTTTCTAAACTAGCCTATTACAATTGTGGTTTTCGACTGTTGTTCACAGGTCTCAATAGTTTACTCTTCATAGTTTTATGTTGTTTCCTTTCATTTATTCTTTTAAAAAAAGTTGACTAGTTCTTTTTTTAGATAAAATGAGATTAAATGTATTTTTATACAGTTAAAATTTAAGCTTCAAGTCATTGGTGCTGTTCTTTAGAATTTTCTTCTTTTTAAATCCATGTCCGATATTATTCAAATCATTGCACTTGAATTAAAAGTGCGTCCCGAACAAGTGACTGCGGCTGTAGAACTCCTAGATGGCGGTGCCACTGTTCCATTTATTGCTCGTTATCGCAAAGAACATACCAATGGCCTTGATGATATTGAACTCCGTGAATTACAAATTCGCCTTGAATATTTGCGTGAATTAGCCGATAGGCGCATCACGGTGTTAAAGGCCATTGAAGAGCAGGGAAAACTAACTCCGGCATTGCAAAATGCAATTGCCAACGTTAAAACGAAACAAGAACTTGAAGATATTTATTTACCCTTTAAATTAAAGCGACGCACCAAAGCGCAAATGGCTAAAGAAGCGGGTCTTGAACCTTTAGCCGACTTATTAATTGCTAACCCCAATTTAAACCCCACCGATGAAGCCCAAGCTTTTGTAATTCCTTTCGTTGAGCCAGTCGCTGGTGAAGATAAAAAACCTGACTTTTCCAATACAGTTTTGGTCTTAGATGGTGTTCGTGAAATTTTATGCGAACGTTGGGCAGAGTCACCTGTGTTAGTGCAAACCATTAGAGAGTGGTTATGGCAAGAGGGGAAGTTACAAAGCAAGTTGGTGGCAGATAAAGATGCCAATTCCCCAGATATATCCAAATTCAGAGATTATTTTGACTACTCAGAAGCTATTTCTAAGGTTCCATCGCATCGTGGTTTAGCCGTTTTACGTGGCAGAAGCCTAGGCATTTTAGAAGTTAAATTACAAGCGCCACAACACGATGATCCCAAAGCTATTTCGCCAGCTGAACAACGCGTTGCTCAATTTGTTAAATGGTCACATCAATCTCGACCTGCCGACGACTTTATTAAAAAATGTGTAGTTTGGACTTGGCGTGTCAAACTTAGTCTATCCTCAGAAAGAGATTTATTTGGTCGTATGCGTGAAGCGGCAGAATCTGTCGCTATTAAAGTGTTTTCCGATAACCTCCGAGATTTATTATTAGCTCCACCAGCAGGCAGTAAAGTTGTAATGGGGTTAGATCCGGGTATTCGCACTGGTGTGAAAGTAGCCGTTGTCGATTCCACTGGTAAATTAGTCGATACATCTACCGTTTATCCTCACGAACCACGCAAAGATTGGGAGGGCTCATTGCACACCTTAGGTCTTTTATGCGTAAAACATAAAGTCGATTTAATTGCAATTGGAAATGGCACCGCTAGCCGAGAAACAGATCAATTAGCTGCAGATTTAATCAAGCGTTTGGCGAGTTTAATGCCTGGTCATACGATTGAAAGAATGGTCGTCAGCGAGGCAGGTGCTTCTGTATATAGTGCGAGTGAATACGCTAGTAAAGAAATGCCCGACATTGATGTGAGTTTACGAGGTGCAGCTAGTATTGCTCGCCGGCTACAGGACCCACTCGCTGAGTTGGTTAAAATCGATCCAAAATCTATAGGTGTGGGACAATATCAACATGATGTGAATCAATCTGAGTTAGCTCGCAGCCTTGATAGCGCAGTAGAGGATTGTGTGAACGGAGTGGGTGTTGATCTCAATACTGCTAGCGTTCCTTTATTAAGCCGAGTCTCTGGATTGTCGCAAAATGTGGCTCAATCGGTCGTCCGTTTTCGTGAGTCAAATGGTGGCTTTAAAAATAGGCAAGATTTATTAAAAGTGTCGGGCTTAGGCCCTAAAACTTTTGAGCAATGCGCTGGATTTTTAAGAATAACAGGTGGAGATAACCCTCTTGATATGACGGGAGTTCACCCTGAAACCTATCCACTCATTCAAAAAATATTAAAAGCGACCAATTTATCAATTGATAAAATTATGGGTAAATCTGAAGTACTCAAACCACTTCATCCAGAGTCATTTACCGATGAAACATTTGGTGTCATTACCGTCAAAGACTTGTTGCAAGAACTAGAAAAGCCAGGGCGTGATCCACGAGGTAATTTTAAAGTGGCTCGTTTTAACGAGGGTATTGAAGACATCAAAGATCTTCAAGTTGGCATGGTGCTAAGTGGTACAGTGAGTAACGTGGCTGCGTTTGGTGCTTTTGTAGATTTGGGTGTTCACCAAGATGGATTAATTCACGTCAGTCAACTAAGTCATAAATTTATTACCGATGCACGAGAAGTTGTTAGAACAGGCGATGTGGTGAAGGTAAAAGTGTTAGAGGTCGATCAATCAAGGCAAAGAATTAGTCTTACTATGAAGCTAGACGTGCTTGTGCAGTCGGGCGCGAATGCTAAATCCCACGGCGTGGCAGGTCAATCACATACAGGGCAAAAACTTCAAGCAAAGACACAATCGAACTTGCATTCAGGTAATAAAACTGCCACTACAATGGAAGCGGCTTTTGCAAAATTTAAAAAATAATTGCAAAATTCATTGACTCCAACCAAATCTCCAATAGAAGTGTCCAAACTTATACTTTGCTTGCAGCTTTTGGGTTTTGTAGCACCCTTTAATAGTTATTGCTACTTTCATAATTCTTCATTTGTAGATGCGCAATTGATCTCTTTGATTAAGTATTTTTAAAGTTGAAATATTTTTTATATGACAATTAAACAATCTAGCCTAGGAATTTTTGGTATTTTTATCTCTACTTTTTTTATTTTAGTAGGTGTATTAATGCTAGGTCCTTTACTGTTGTTTTTACTTAAACAACAAGGGGTTTCTAATACTATATCGGGTGCTTTTGGTGCAACTGGTATGTTGGGCATTTTAATAGTTACCCCATTTGTTTCTTGGATAACTAAAACATTAGGTAAAAAAAACACTATGATTTTGTCGGCTGGTCTGCCTTGTTTGGCTGCTGCTGGTGTTATTTTAACCAACTCAATACCTATTTGGTTTGTACTTGAATTATTAGCAGGAATGGCGGGTGGGGTCAGGTGGATTTTGGCGGAATCACTTATTGCAGAGTTAGCACCTACCGAAAAAAGAGGGCGTTATATAGGTATTTTTGAAACCCTAGTAGGAGCCACTTTCTTTATTGGACCTGCAGTGTTGGCATTATTAGGGGCAGGAATTCAAGCCTTGTATTTTGTCTTTTTTACCATGTTAATTGGTTGGTTGGCAACTCTATTTATCCCTCATTTACCTGGTAATCACGAAAA
>JALQUL010000244.1 GCA_023260735.1 Limnohabitans sp.
GATGAAGAACAAATCATTCTTATCAAACTCTGGGAAGCGCCTTTAAAAAAATAATATTCAAAATTTCCAAAACTAAAAGCCCCAAGAATTTAAAAATTCTTGGGGCTTTTTTTAATTCTACAAGATGGTGGGAACAAACACTTGTAAAGCTTAAGTATTAAGTGCTGCTTTTCTTTTTTAAGAAGCCAACTTCTCTTTAAACATGGCAGTCAATTGAGCTGGGTTAGCTTGTCCCTTGCTTACCTTCATGGCTTGACCGACCAAAGCATTTAAAGCTTTTTCCTTACCCGATTTAAACTCCAACACTGACTTTTCATTATTGGCAATAATTTCATCAATCATGCTAGATAACTGACCGGTGTCGGACACTTGTTTTAAACCTTTGGCTTCAATAATGGCATCTACATTGTCACCTTCTTTATTCCATAACGCTTCAAACACTTGACGAGCCGAGTTATTAGATAAGGTTTGATCCACAATTTTGGCAATCAATTGGCCTAATTGAGTCGCATTGACTGGTGACTGCTCGAGACTAATATCGGCGGCATTTAAGCGCTTGTTCATCTCACCCATCATCCAGTTACTCACTAGTTTGGCGTTGCCAGAAATTTTGGCAGCAGCTTCAAAAAAAATAGCAGTTTCTTTATTTTGGGTTAACAAAGCACAGTCGTATTCAGGTAGCGCATATTGGGTGGCAAAACGCTGTGCCATTACACGAGGTAATTCCAACATGGAATCTCTGACTTCTTGCACCCAGCTATCGGCAATTACCAAGGGCGGTAAATCGGGATCTGGGAAATATCGGTAGTCAGCTGCGTCCTCTTTGGTACGCATGGCACGAGTCTCGCCAGTGTCAGGGTTGAATAAAACCGTGGCTTGTTGGATTTGATTTCCGTCTTCAATTTGTTCGATTTGCCAACGTACTTCGTAGTCAATGGCTTGCTGCATAAATTTAAAACTGTTTAAGTTTTTAATTTCTCGGCGTGTACCTAATGGTTGACCTGGTTTGCGCACCGATACGTTGGCATCACATCTAAAACTTCCCTCTTGCATATTGCCATCACAAATGCCAATCCAGGTGACAATTTTATGCAGTTCTTTAGCATAGGCGACCGCCTCTTGGCTAGAACGCATATCAGGCTCAGTCACAATTTCTAATAATGGGGTGCCTGCACGGTTTAAATCTATGCCACTTTGGCCAATAAAGTCTTCATGCAAAGACTTGCCAGCATCCTCCTCAAGATGGGCACGAACTAAGCGTACTGATTTTTTTTCGTCACCTAAGAAAAATTCTACCGAGCCACCTTGCACCACTGGAATTTCAAATTGACTAATTTGATAACCCTTGGGAAGATCGGGGTAAAAATAGTTTTTACGAGCAAAAATACTTTTAGCGGCAATGTGTGAGCCTACTGCTAAACCAAATTCAATGGCTCTTTGCACTGCCGCACGATTCATGACGGGCAGTGTACCAGGCAAAGCAATATCAACAGGGCAGGCTTGAGAATTGGCCTCGGCACCAAACTGAGTGGAGGCACGACTAAAAATTTTACTATTGGTGGACAACTGAGCATGTGTTTCAAACCCAATCACCACTTCATATCCTCTTACTAACTCACTCATACTTAATATCCTTTGGGGGCTTGCAAATGAAAATCAGTTGCAGTTTGAAAACGATGCGCCACATTTAACAAGCGGCTTTCCTGCAGGTAGTTACCAATTAATTGCATACCCACTGGCATTTGACCTGCACCAAAACCCACTGGAATACTCATACCAGGTAATCCTGCTAAAGAGGCAGGCAAAGTAAAAATATCAGCTAAATAATTAGCGACGGGGTCATTGTTTTTATCGCCTAAACTCCAAGCCACACTTGGCGCGACAGGGCCTGCAATCACATCACACTGTTTGAAAGCGTCTTGGAAATCTTGCGCAATTAAACGGCGAATTTTTTGCGCTTGTAAATAATAAGCATCGTAATAACCATGACTTAATACATAAGTGCCCACCATAATGCGACGCTTGACCTCTTCACCAAAAAATTCGGTTCTGGTTTTTTGGTACATATCGTTAAGATCGGCAAAATCTTTAGCCCGTTGACCAAATTTAACTCCATCAAAACGACTCAAATTACTAGAGGCTTCGGCGGGGGCAATAATGTAATAAACTGGAATAGATAATTCGGTACGAGGCAAACTAATAGGCACTAATTTTGCACCCAATTGAGTGAGCTCGTAGAGGGCAGCATCTACCGCTTGACGAACATCTGGACTTAAACCCTCACCAAAAAACTCTTTTGGTAAACCAATTCGTAAACCTTCAATTGATTGATTAAGGTTGATACTGTAATTTTCAGCGGGGATATCTAAACTAGTAGAGTCACGTGCGGTATCGGGACCACACATAGCGCTTAATATTAAGGCGCAATCTTCTGCGCTACGGGCCATAGGACCGGCCTGGTCTAGACTAGAAGCAAATGCCACCATGCCATAACGAGAAGCGCGCCCATAAGTGGGTTTAATCCCTGTAATGCCACAAAATGCAGCAGGTTGGCGAATAGAACCACCGGTATCGGTTCCAGTCACTGCAGGCGCCAATCGGGCTGCCACCATAGCCGCGCTGGCACCAGAAGAGCCACCAGGTACTTTGGTGATATCCCAAGGATTTTTTACCGCTCCATACGCTGAATTTTCGTTGGCCGAGCCCATTGCAAACTCATCACAATTGAGTTTACCTAAATTAACCATGCCTGCATCGGCCAATTTTTGCACAACGGTTGCATCAAAGGGCGAACGATAACCTTCCAAGATTTTGGAGCCGGCGGTAGTCGGAAAATCTTTGGTTACAAAAATATCTTTGTGCGCAAGTGGAACACCCAATAAAAAATTGGTATCTTTTTGATCAAGTCGGTTTTGCGCCAGCTGTGCTTGGTCAAGTGTTGTTTTTGGGTCGAAACTGAGCAAACAATTCAAATCTTTGAATTGCTCATTACGATCTAAAAAATGCTGTGCTACTTCGACTGCCCCTAACTGTCTAGACTGCAACTTTTGGGATAACTCAGCGACAGAAAAGTTATGGATGTGGGTCGCACTAATGGTGCTGCTCATAAGGTCTTACTTTCTAAAATTTCGTTATTATTCAATGACTTTTGGCACTAAAAAGAGCCCAGACTCGATGCTAGGCGCGGTCTGTTGATTGGCCTCTCGATTATTGACTTCAGTGACCTGATCGGGCATTAATCGGAG
>JALQUL010000464.1 GCA_023260735.1 Limnohabitans sp.
AGCGCATTAATTAGCAACAATAAAATAAACGAAAAACACAGCATGACTAGAGCTACAGCAGTTGCGCCAGCATAGTCATATTGTTCTAATTTACCAATAATAATAAGTGGTGTAATTTCAGAAACCATAGGCATATTGCCGGCAATAAATATCACTGAACCATATTCGCCAATCGCTCTAGCAAAAGCCATTGCAAATCCAGTTAATAAGGCAGGTGCTATAGTAGGAAAAATCACTTTATAAAATGTTTGCCAACGGCTAGCTCCCAAACAACTCGCCGCTTCTTCTAGTTCTTTTTCAGAATCTTCTAAGACGGGCTGTACGGTTCTTACAACAAAAGGCAAACCAATAAAAATAAGCGCAATTACCACACCGTTAGGATTAAACGCCAACACAATTCCAAGTGGCTCTAGATATTGGCCTACCCAACCATTACCAGCCAACAAGGCAGTGAGTGAAATACCAGCCACTGCAGTAGGTAATGCAAAGGGTAAATCGACTAAAGCATCCACTATTTTTTTACCCCAAAAATCATACCTGACTAAAACCCAAGCGATTAACAAACCAAACACCACATTCACTAATGCGGCAATTAAAGAGGCACCAAATGTGAGCTTGTAAGATGCCACGACCCGTGGGCCTGTAACCGCTGCCCAAAATTGATCAAAGGTCAGTGTAAAAGTCTTAAAGACCAGTGCCGACAAAGGTATTAAAACTATCAAACTCAAATATAAAATCGTATAACCTAAGGTTAAATGAAACCCAGGTAATATTCTTGCAGGCTTACGCCTTGATTGGCTTTGAATGGCAATCATAAAAATGAATGTAGTCTTTATAGAAATAAATTAATAAACGAGATAAATCGTCTAAAAATTGGTTGAATCACAACTCTCATTAAGCCAATAACAAAATGAGAGTTGGATTGAAATGGATGAGCTTGGTATAAACCTAATGAGGCTTATTGATTGATATAAATTTTGTCAAATTGCCCACCATCGTTAAAGTGAACTTTTTGTGCTTGTTGCATTGAACCAAAATACTCTTCTACTGCAAATAACTGAAGTGGTTTAAAGGTATTAGAATATTTTTTAAGAATAGCACTAGAAGTAGGACGTAGTGCATGTTGTGCCGCAATTTCTTGCGCTTCATCGGTATATAAAAAATCTAAATATGCTTTTGCCAAAGCAGCAGAACCTTTTTTAGCAGTAGTTCGCTCTACCACTGCTACTGGGTTGGGCGCAATAATACTAACTGATGGATGCACTGCATCTACTTTACCAACACCAAACTCACGGTCAACCGATACCACTTCGGATTCAAAGGTAATTAAAACATCACCAATATTGCGTTGTAAAAAAATAGTCGTAGCATCTCTACCACCTTTCGCCAAAACAGGTACATTTTTATAAAGTTTGCTTACAAACTCAGCGGCTTGTGCATCAGTGCCACCCTTTTTGCGAACATATCCCCATGCCGCTAAATATGCCATACGACCATTGCCACCTGTTTTAGGATTCACCAACACCACTTTTACGCCCGGTTTAATCAAGTCATCCCAGTCTTTAATTTGTTTAGGGTTACCATTGCGGGTTAAAAACAGCATGGTAGAGCTAGTAGGTGCTGCATTATTAGGAAATTTTTTCAACCAATCTTTTGCAACGACACCGTTTGTCGCTAAAAAATCTACATCGTTGGTAGTATTCATTGTGACAACGTCGGCCTCTAAACCATCGGCGACTGCTCTAGCCTGTGCACTAGAACCACCGTGGGCTTGGTCCACTTTAATTTCCCTACCTGTCGTTTTTTTATACTGGGCCACAAATGCAGTATTAATGTCTTTGTAAAACTCACGCGACACATCATAAGATACATTCAACAGCGTTTGTGCAGAAGCAGAACCAATTGTTGCCCAAACAGCCAAGCCTAAAAAACCTGCCTTTATATGATATTTGATACGCATAATTAATCCTTTAGAAACTTTTGTTATGTTGGCTA
>JALQUL010000034.1 GCA_023260735.1 Limnohabitans sp.
GCCCAATACAACAGCTGCAGGTGAGTTATTCAGACCATCCTTAGGAATATTAGTGTAAATGATACTTTAAATTGAATAACTATAAACACATAAGGCCGTACCTATTTTATGTCTCGTTTCATATTATCATATTACTTATTATGGTGATGTTTAAAATAGTAATTAAGAGTAATTTTAAAATCATTGAATAATGAAAATTAAAGCAGAACTTGCAAAAAAAAAGTCGCCCCTACATGGTGCGACCCTTCATTACTAGCATAGCCTAAAAAACAATTACGTCAATCCCGTATCTACTTTTCGGTATTCCATTTCAAGATATTCAGCCGATTGCATTTCTTGCAACCTAGATACGGTTCTAAAAAACTCATGCGCCAAAGGCCCTTCTAAATAAAGCTTTTCAGGCTCTACTTCAGCACTCATCATAAACTTCACACGGCGGTCGTAGAGCACATCAACTAACCAAGTAAATCGCCTAGCCTGCGAGGCCAAACGCACTGGCATTTCAGGCACACCACTTAAAAATACTGTATGAAATTGTGAAGCAATTTCAAGGTAATCATTTTGTGAACGTGGACCACCACACAAGGCATTAAAATCAAACCAGATCACTCCACCTGAACGTCTAAGGGCTTGAATTTCACGGGCTTCTATATGCAAAACTGGATTTTCATCTGGACCTTCGGCCAATTTTTGAAAAGCATCGCGCATTTTTTTATCGGTAGCAGCACCTAATGGCTTGATATAGAGTTCAAGTTGTTGCAACGTTCTACGTCTGTAATCAGTTTGATTATCAACTTGGATCACATCTAAGTTTTTATTAAGTAATTCAATAGCAGGTAATACTCGGTCTCGGTGCATACCACCTGGGTACAAACCATCGGGCATAAAATTAGAAGTGGTCACAAAGCCGATACCGTTATCGAACATTGCGACCAGCATACGATACAAAATCATTGCGTCAGTAATATTAGCCACATGAAACTCATCAAAACAGATGAGTCTGTAACGTTTAGCCATTTTTTTACCCAACACATCAAGAGGGTCAGCAACCCCTTTCATAAGGGCTAATTCTCGATGCACCTCACGCATGAACTCATGAAAATGCAGACGCGCTTTTTTCTGAATCGGTACTACCTGAAAAAAGCAATCCATTAAAAAACTTTTACCACGGCCCACTCCACCGTACATATAAACGCCACGAGGAATGCTAGGCCTACTAATTAGTTTTTTAAAGACATTGGAGCGCTGCGCTTTATATTGAACCCAATCAGAGGCACATCTATCAAGCAATTCAACTGCTTTTAACTGTGCCGGATCAGCTGTAAAACCGCGTTTTTTAAGCTCAGCCTCATAAGCTTCACGAACCGACACCACCATATAAAAATGCCTCAATATTAAAGTTAAAAGTTTAAACTGCGCTTATCAACTGCTAAACAAGCTTCTTTAGTTGATTCACTTAAAGAAGGATGAGCATGACAAATACGGGCTAAGTCTTCACTACTAGCGCGGAATTCCATTGCCACCACACATTCAGCAATTAACTCACTGGCCATAGGACCAACAATGTGTGCACCTAAGATTTCATCAGTGGTAGCATCTGCCAAGATTTTTACCATACCAGTTGTATCGCCCAACGCACGTGCACGACCATTTGCTAAAAAAGGGAATGAACCTGCTTTATATGCACGACCAGAGGCTTTGAGTTGCTGCTCAGTTTGACCTACCCAAGCAATTTCAGGGCTGGTATAAATAACCCAAGGAATAGTATTAAAGTTGACGTGACCATGTTGACCTGCAATACGCTCGGCAACAGCAACACCCTCTTCTTCGGCTTTATGAGCCAACATTGGACCACGTACCACATCACCCACTGCCCAAATACCTGCTACATTGGTACGGCATTCTTCGTCCACCACAATAGCACCACGTTCGTCTAGATTTAAACCAACCGCAGCGGCATTTAAACCATTGGTGTTAGGTACACGACCAATGGAGACAATTAATTTATCGGCTTCTAATTGAACCGCTTCACCTTTAGCATTGGTATAAGCAACAGTAACGCCCGTGTTGGTTTTAGTAATTTCACCTACTTTAACGCCGAGTTCAATTTTTAAACCTTGTTTATCAAAGGCTTTTTTAGCTTCTTTGGCAATTTGTTCATCGACTGCACCTAAGAAGGTTGGAAGACCTTCGAGGATTGTCACTTCGGTGCCTAAACGACGCCATACTGAACCCATTTCAAGGCCGATCACACCAGAGCCAATTAGGGCTAATTTTTTAGGAGTAGTGCCTACACGTAAGGCACCATCATTAGACAAGATAGTTTCTTCGTCGAAAGGTGCATTTGGCAATTCACGAGCATTAGAACCAGTGGCAATAATGACTTGTTTAG
>JALQUL010000035.1 GCA_023260735.1 Limnohabitans sp.
AAGAATCCACTGTCATAGACCATGGTAATAGTGGGCGCTATTAAAACGCCAGAGGTCACACCAATAAAGGCGGCTAATAAAAAGGTTAACTTACCTGCCATAGTCGGAGAAATACCCATTAAGCGAGCACCAGTGCGGTTCAATGCAGTCGCACGTAATGCTTTACCGTACAGTGAGCGTTCAAAGAAAGCATATAAAGCGGCAATTAAGATGATTGAAACCACTAAAACAAATATGGATTGCCCAGTAATATTAAGCCCTCCAAGGGTAAATGAGGCATCAGAAAATGGTGTAGTTCTAGCGCCTTCTGGGCCAAATACTAATAATCCAAGACCAATAAAAGTCATATGTACGGCAACCGACACAATCAATAAAATAAGTACGGGTGCATCGGCAATCGGTTGGAAAGCCACCCTATAAATCATAGGGCCCATTGGCACAATTAAAGCCATAGTCAACAAGACCTGCACAATAAGCGGTAGCTGGGCAATAGGCATGGCATTTAATGCCGCCCATAAGCCAATAGGAAGCGCTAAATTAACGCCAGCACTGCGTAACCACTGGGCTTTTTGTTGGCCACGAATAGTAGCCCAAGCATCTAATAAAAAACTAATCATACCCATGGCAATTAACAACCAAACCGTGCCTGGAAGTTTTCCCGCTTGCATAGAGGCAAGCGTTAAAGCACCCCAAGCGACAAATTCGCCTTGAGGTATATAAATAACACGTGTAACAGCAAAAACTAAAACCAATGCAATCGCTAATAAAGCGTAAATTGCACCATTAGTAATGCCGTCTTGTATCAAGATGAGGGCAATTGATAAATCCATGGGTTTCCTTAAACATTAAAGAAGCTTGCAAACCGCTTCCCAACTTATCTTAAAACCATGCATTTTTGTAAATGGTATAGATATGAAGGGTGGCTTGGTGTTGCAAGCTCCTAAAGCATGTACTTTTTTAAGATTAGATACACGCTAGCATGATGTCAATGAGCAATTACTTAGCAGGTGCCCATTTCCAAGTACCGTCCACAATTTGTACCATTTCACGGGCACGTTGGTCTAAACCTAAGTGGTCAGTTTTTGTCATGCTGAAAATACCGTGTGCGCCAGGTAAATTAGTAGTGCCTTCGAGTGCTTCACGTAAAGCAACGCTGAATTCAGGTGTACCTGGTTTGGCTTTTTTCAAGGCTTTAGTAGCAGCAGCATTGACCAATTGGAAAGCATCCCATGCATGTCCACCAAAGGTAGAAACAGAACCAGCACCGTATTGAGCTTCATATTTAGTCACATACTCAAGGGCAGATTTTTTAACAGGGTGAGAGGCTGGCAATTGTTTAGCGACTAACATAGGGCCTGATGGTAAGAATGTACCTTCACAGTCTTTACCGCACACGCGTAAGAAGTCGTTGTTTGCTACGCCATGGGTTTGATACATTTTGCCAGTAAAGCCACGCTCTTTTAAAGCTTTTTGTGGCAATGCAGCAGGAGTACCAGAACCAGCTACTAACACTGCGTCAGGTTTTGCCGCCACAATTTTAAGGGCTTGACCTGTTACAGAAGTATCTGAGCGTGCAAAACGTTCGTTAGCCACTACGGTTAAACCATAGATGCTAGAAATTTTGTTGAACTCGTTGTACCAGCCTTCGCCATAAGCATCAGAGAAACCAATGAAGGCTACTTTTTTAACGCCAGTGTTAGACATGTGTGATGCAATCGCAGTTGCCATCATGATGTCATCTTGTGGTGTTTTAAATACCCAAGCTTTTTTAGCGTCCATGGGTTGAACAATACGTGAAGAAGCGGCCATTGACACCATAGGTGTCTGGCTTTCTGCTGCCACGTCAATCATGGCCAAAGAGTTAGGGGTAACTGTTGAACCGACAATAACGTCCACTTTGTCTTCGCTGACTAATTTACGGGTATTTTTTACTGCCGTAGTCGTGTCAGATGCGTCATCTAAAACAATGTAGGTAACAGTTTCATTACCAATTTTTTTAGGCAATAAGGCCACTGTATTTTTCTCTGGAATACCCAAAGAAGAAGCAGGGCCAGTGGCTGAAACCACAACACCTACTTTAATTTCTGCGCTGGCTAATTGGCTTGCTGCTAATAAAGCAACTGCAGCCATAATGGATTTTAATTTCATCTTCATGTCTCCTATATATTTTCAAACAACTACAAAACTCAATTTGTTTTTCTTTCAGCAGTTAAAAAAGAAACAAATATTGCAACACCTATGAATTGAGTCATACGGAACAACTCGAATACTAGCACTTAAATTTGTTAATGTAAAACTAATTTGTCTATTACAAAGAGTTATTCTGTATCAAAATATTTAAATAAAGCTTAGATTAAGCTTCTAAACGTTCAATGACCATTGCAATGCCTTGACCTACGCCAATACACATCGTACATAGGGCATAACGACCCTTGGTGTTTTCTAGGTGGCGCAAGGCGGTTAATACCAAGCGAGCACCCGATGCACCCAATGGATGACCTAAAGCAATCGCACCACCATTTGGGTTGACATGGGAGGCATCGTCTGCCAAACCTAAGCCACGCATAACCGATAAAGCTTGAGCGGCAAAAGCTTCGTTTAACTCGATTAAATCCATTTGGTCAAGTGTTAGGCCTGCTAGTTTTAACGCTTTTTGGCTGGCAGTGACGGGGCCAATACCCATAATGCGAGGTGCAACACCACTGGTCGCCATAGCAACAATTTTGCCTCTGGCTTTTAAGCCGTGTTGCTGTACCGCTGTAGCACTGGCTAAAATTAAAGCGACAGAACCATCATTGACACCAGAAGCATTACCGGCTGTAACAGTACCGTTTTCACGTACCACTGGTTTTAATTTACCCAGTGTTTCTGCATCAGTTAAACGAGGGTGCTCGTCTTTATTAACGGTGGTGGTTTTACCGCCTTTACCAGCAATTTCTACATTTAATAATTCGCCTTCAAAAAAACCTGCTGCATGAGCAGCGGCGTAACGCTCTTGGCTACGAATAGCAAATGCGTCTTGGTCAGCACGTGAAATCTGAAATTCATCGGCTAAATTTTCGGCTGTTTCTGGCATAGAGTCAGTGCCATACATGGCCTTCATTTTTTTGTTCACAAAGCGCCATCCAATGGTGGTGTCTTCTACTTTGTTGGTACGTGAAAATGCAGTCTCAGCCTTAGGCATCACAAAAGGCGCACGGCTCATACTTTCTACACCACCTGCAATGACCAAATGCGCTTCAGATGATTTGATGGCACGAGCTGCTAAACCTACAGCGTCCATTCCAGAGCCACACAGACGGTTAACAGTGGCAGCTGGTACTTCAATGGGTAGGCCAGCTAACAAACCAGCCATACGGGCGACATTGCGGTTATCTTCACCAGCTTGGTTGGCGCAACCGTAATAGAGTTCATCCACTTGTTTAAAGTCTAAACCAGCGTTACGCTCGATTAATGCTTTAATAGGAAGTGCGCCTAAATCATCGGCACGTACGCTCGATAAAGCACCACCGTAACGTCCAAATGGGGTACGAATTCCATCAATAATAAATGCTTCAGACATTGCTGTTACTCCTAGATTGGTTTTGATTTTGTTGTAGTGATTCTTGAACCGCAAGCTCTGAAGCAATGCTTTCAATGCCACCTAAAAAAAGTTGCGATACCAATGGCCCCATTTGTGCATGACTGAGTTTCCCGCCTGGTTTTAGCCAAGTAAAGGTCCAGTTCATCATGCCAAATAAACTCATGGTGAGGGGGGTAATAAGATCAGAATTTTGTAAACTTGGATAAAGTTTTTGCACCATTAGTGCAAAAGCACCTACCACTTGTTTTTCTTTAGCCACCACTATGTTGCGCATATCGGGGCGTAAAAATTTAACGTCTTGCACCAATACCATGTGTTGATGTTGTGCATGCTGGTATTGGGTCATAAAACTAGC
>JALQUL010000093.1 GCA_023260735.1 Limnohabitans sp.
TAAAGCGGGCGATATAGTCACTAAAGGTCAAGCTTTGGCAGTAATTGAGGCTATGAAAATGGAGCATACCATTGCCGCTCCTCAAGACGGTATTGTGCAAGAGTTAATGTTTGCACCAGGCGATCAAGTCACCGAGGGCTCCGAGTTGTTAAAGTTGGTAGTGGTAGCATAAAACAGGACTTTGGCCAGTTCTTTGGCTAAAATGTTATTTTTTAGCATCGGTTTTGGAGGCTCAACTTCAAAACCGACCTTATTAGCACTTATTGAATACTTTATTTGTAGAAGCATGTAATCCCAATTAAGTCATTGGATTCAAGGTCACTCTGGTTTAAGATAGCGACTATGAAAATCACATTTTGTTGCTCCAATACCAATGCCCAGCCTTGGCTAGAGGCTTTACAAATCGCTCTACCAGAGGCGCAAATATCCCTTTGGCAAGAAAACCAAGCCAATGATTTAGCTGACTACGGAATTGTCTGGGCACCCCCACAAACTTTTTTTGACGAGCAGACTCAATTAAAAGCTATTTTTAATATCGGTGCAGGTGTAGATGCTTTATTAAAAAGAAAGATTCCTGCTCATTTAAGAATTGTGCGTCTTGAAGATGCTGGTATGGCGGTACAAATGGCCGAATATGTCATGATGGCGGTGATGAATTTTTATCGTCAGTTACCCGCCATGAAGCTTCATCAAAGCCAAGAAAAATGGCTTGCACCTGTTGTTAACGATAGAACCAAAATGACAGTGGGCATATTAGGATTGGGCATCTTGGGTGAGCGAGTTGCACAGGCTTTGCAGCATTTTGAATATCCAGTTATTGGGTGGTCAAGAAGTCCTAAAAATATAAGTGGCGTGAAAAGTTATGTTGGCCCCGCTCAGCTCAATAACTTTCTATCACAATCTACAATTCTAGTTTGTTTGTTACCACTCACTTCAGAGACACAAAATATATTAAATAATTCCAATTTAAGCCAATTGCCTAAAGGGGCATATGTGATTAATGCGGCTAGAGGTGGTCATTTAGTCGAACAAGACTTAATCAATTTATTAGATAGTCAACATTTGGCGGGTGCTACCTTAGATGTTGCTCAGCAAGAGCCTTTACCCGCAGGCCATCCGTTTTGGCATCATCCTAAAATTGTCTTAACTCCACATAATGCAGCACAATCTTTGGTGGGTCCTTGTGTGGCACAAATTAGCCAACAACTACAAAATTTGCATGCTGGCTTAAAAGTAGAGGGTGAGGTATCGCAGGCTTTGGGTTATTAATTACAAAGATTAAGCTTCGCAATAGTTGCGGTGGGCACCCGCTACCAAGCCAGTCACCCAAGCCTCACACATTTGAATGGCTTGCTCTGGGGTAAAGTTATGAGGATTAAGCCCCGATTCTAGCCACAAGCCGTCTAATAAGGCCGACAATGAAATGGCGGCCAAATTGGCATTAAAACCCTGCCATCCATTTTCTAGGGCCAAGCCAGATAAAGCCTGAAAAAGCAAATGCCGGTAAGCCAAATAAGATTTGTCATGCACCGATTGAATAGCACTTGCACTTCTAGTGGCTCCCCAAAAAGTTATCCATACATCAATTAGCTGTGGATCTAAAAAATCTTGTGTAAAAGATTGTTGAATAAAGGCACTTAATTGTTCACGAGGACTTAATCGATTGGTTTGACAGGCATTGGCAAGGCCTTGCAAAATACTGTCAGAAAGCTGTTGATAAGTCTGTGCAATTAAATCATCTTTACTTGAATAGTGATGATTAATAAGCCCTACAGAAACCCCAGCCTCAGCACAAATCTTACGTACCGAGGTTCCTTGAAAGCCGTATTTTTTTAAACAACGAATAGTAGCTTCAATTAACAATTGTTTCCGCTCATTCGGTTCCATACGATTGGGGTTGGCGATCATAGGATTGTGAGCAGATTGAGTTGGGTTGGTTGTACGAGTCAATTGAAGCCTTCAAATATTAAAAACGCAAAGATAAACAAGTTAAACCACCATCCATTTTTCTAAATTCACTCGTGTCCAAAGAAATAATGGGTAGGCCTAATTTTTCAATCTTTTGGTAAGTATCTGGATAACCTTTGGGTGTGATTAAAGTATCGTTAATCCAAAGGGTATTGCCTGCATATTCTTCTTCTTTGGCCAGCACTATATGATTAAAACCTTTAAATGCGGGGTGATTCACACCCTCTTCATTCATGATTAAAGTATTTTTACCCACATAATTGACGATAGATTTTAAGTGCAGGCCCTCGCTCACCTCAATTGCATGAACAGTATAACCATAGCTTTCAGCTAAGGTGGCTAATTCAGCAATTCCTGCCTCATTGGTTCGACTAGTTAAACCAACAAAAAATTGTTTATCTACCATTAGCACATCACCTCCGTCCATGTGGGCGCGTTCACTCATAAACTCCATTACTACTCTATGACGAGCAATAGCTGGCGCAATACTATGGATCTCACCCCGCCTTGAAGTAGCACCAGGATGCGTAATCAAAGCAAATTCGGGTGTAATCACAGCGGTATCTTCTACAAAATGGCTATCTGGAAAAGCGCTTTGGTCGGGTAGTGTGGTGACGGTTAATCCGAGTGACAATAAAGTATGGATATAGGCATCAAACTGCTGCAAAGTAAGTGCAAAGTCAGGCGATCCTAAATTAGAGGTCGTAAGGCCCTGAGCACAAGTAATAGCTGGAATTCTGGCAATGGCATGGCCATAATGCATGATAAGTCTCCGATATTTGAATAAAAATGAAAAGTCGTTCAAAGACGTATTATTAGGGTTTACCGTAGCTTGTTATGAAGCGTAAGTTCAGCTAGACTGATCTTATTGAACATGTGTACAACATTGTAAGCCACTCATCTTTATTAAAGCAAGCTAGAAAATCAAATGAATCAAGTTTCTGAATTACACGCTAAAGTAAGGGTGATTGATCTAAAAAAGCAATATTCAGACACTTTGGTGTTAAATGGTATTACTTTAAATGCCTATAAAGGCCAAGTGCTTACCCTGATCGGCTCGAGTGGTTCCGGAAAAAGTACTTTGTTAAGATGTATTAATTTATTAGAAACACCCACTAGTGGCCAAATTTGCTTAGACCATGAAACTCTAGAGTTTCAAAATCAAAAAGGGGTTCACCTAGGGCAAACTATCAAAAGCCAACAAATTGATCAATGGCGCAAACGTGCTGGCATGGTGTTTCAAAATTTTAATTTGTGGGCTCATATGACCGTATTAGAAAACGTCATAGAAGCGCCTACGCAAGTGCTAAAACTCTCTAAGGTACAAGCTATCGAGCAAGCAGAAAAACTACTTCAAAAAGTCGGCTTAATCGAAAAGAAAAATATCTATCCCGCTTATCTTTCTGGTGGACAACAGCAAAGGGTTGCCATTGCAAGGGCTTTAGCCATGAATCCAGAAGTTTTATTATTAGACGAGCCCACCTCTGCCCTAGACCCTGAAATGGTGGGCGATGTGTTGCAAGTCATTAGGGCCCTCGCAGAAGAGGGCAGGACTATGATTTTAGTCACGCACGAAATGCAGTTTGCCAAACAAGTTTCATCACAAGTGGCCTATTTACATCAAGGTTTAGTCGAAGAGTGTGGTCCACCAGAGCAAGTTTTTAATGCACCCATTAGTGCACGTTGTCGGCAGTTCGTTCATCAATCTTAGGAGTATTGTTATGATTCAATCTATTTTCAAGGTATCAGTCTTAGCCGCTTGCTTATTGGCTAGTCAAGTCAACGCGCAATCAATGAACCTAAAAATTGGTGTGGCCGCCGAACCTTATCCACCATTTACCGTTAAATCAGCGAGTGGGCAGTGGACTGGTTTTGAAGTTGATTTGGTCAATGCTATTTGCAAAAAAATTGCAGCGAAATGTACGATTGTTGAGACATCTTGGGATGGTATTATTCCAGCACTCACCAGTAAAAAAATTGATGTGATTTTTAACTCAATGAGTATTACCCCCGAGCGCGAAAAAACCATTGCTTTCTCTGCTCCTTATTACTATACCCCAGTGGTATTTTTAGGTGGTAAAAGCTTAAAAGTAGCAGGTATTAAGCCAGAAGATTTAAAGGGTAAAACCATTGGTACACAAACCTCTACACCGAACGCTGATTTCTTAAAAAAATATTATTCTAAAACCGCCAAAATTAAAATTTATAACACTCAAGATGAAGTCAATGCTGACCTTACTGCAGGCCGTATTGATTTGCAATTGGCCGATGAAACAGGCGTCTATGATTATTTAAAATCACCAGCGGGTAGCAAAATAGAGAAAAAAGGTTTGGCTCCAAAAGATCCAATTTTTGGTACTGGAATTGGTGCTGGTTTACGTAAACAAGATGCCGATTTAAAGAAAAAAATGGATGAAGCCATTAAGGCATTAAATAGTTCAGGTGAATTCAAAACAATTCAAGCCAAATATTTTGATTTCGATTTAACTGCTCGTTAAATATTCAATAGCAAAACTCAAGGGCATACACTTAAGATTTTTGTTCCAACTTACTTAACTGGCCCGCTCTATCTTATTCATCTACAGAGGGGTTAAGTGTTGAATTGAATAACTAAGGAATTCACTTGTAGTAAAGAGTTCAACTACTTAGCTCTTTTTGGACCCGGTATAGGAGCGGGATTGCGTAAACAAGATTTAGAATTAAAGAAAAAAATGGATGATGCAATTCGTTTGGTCAATAGTTCAGGAGAATTTAAAACCATTCAAGCCAAATATTTTGATTTTGACTTAACTGCTTGTGCAGCTTCATATAAATATTGTTAATGAGTCTAGTACCTATGTTTGAAAATAATGCTTGGCTCATTAGTGCCATTGAGTGGATGCCAGCTTTAATGCAAGGTGCAGTGGTTACCTTACAAATTTCAGTAGGTGCTTTTTTTATTGGTTTAGTAATTGGTTTAGCGGTCGCATTAGTGAAATTAAAAGCGGGGGTGCTAGGGCAAGGCATTGCGAATAGCTACACCACTATTTGTCGCTCGGTGCCTGAGTTATTACTCATCCTTTTGTTGTATTACGCGGGCTCCGATTTAATCAATCAAATAGCCCAAAGCCTAGGATATGAAAACCTTGAAATTAATGGTTTTGCGGTTGCCGTCGTTGTTTTGGGTATTGTCCAAGGGGCCTATATTGCGGAAATATTACGAGGTGCTATCTTAGCAGTCCCCTTTGGTCAAATTGAAGCCGCTAGAGCATTAGCAATGCCTGCTCATTTGTACACTCGAAGAATTATTTTGCCTGCCATGATGCCCTATGCCATTGGAGGCTTATCTAATTTGTGGCTTATTCTTATTAAAGACAGCGCTCTTATTAGTGTGGTGGGTTATAGTGAATTATTATTTACTGCTAAACAAGCAGCTGGCACTACTAAACATTATTTTGTGTTTTATGTCTTAGCTGGGGCTATGTATCTTATTTTTACACTTCTATCATCTTTGTTATTGAAGTGGTTTGAAAATAAATTATCTCGTTGGTTACCTTCAAGTTCATCTAACTAATTCATGCAGGGCTAATAAAAAATGTTGAATTTTGAATGGGTATTAGAATACAGCGAATTATTCATAGAGGGAATTTCAGTTACGATTCAACTCTTATTGATTAGTGCATTTTTTGGGTTTTTATTAGCGGCTGCAGTTGGATTTGCAAGACTGTCAAAAATCAAATGGATTGCTTGGACAGCCCTTTGTTTTACCCAACTTATTAGGGGTACACCATTACTAGTACAAATTTTTATTTTGTATTATGGCTTGGGAAGTTGGTTTTCAGAGTGGCCTCTTTTGCAAGAGAGTTGGATGTGGCAATATTTACGTGAAGGTTTTTGGTATATTGCTTTAGCTCTTATTTTAAGTGTCGGAGCTTATGTTGGAGAGGTGATTCGCTCTGGTTTAAAAGCGGTACCTAAAGGTGAGTTAGAGGCAGCGAGGGCGCTGGGTATGTCTAAGCTCATTGTGATGCGGCGCATTTGGTTTCCAAGAGCAATTCATTTAATGCTTCCTACTTTAGCAGGTGAAACCGTATTGTTATTAAAGTCCACTGCATTAGCTTCTACAGTGGCGGTAACTGATTTATTAGGTAGTGCTAATTTTGTGCGAGCGCAAACTCTCATTACTTATGAGCCGCTGATCATG
Source organism: Limnohabitans sp. (assembly GCA_023260735.1). Taxonomy (GTDB): domain Bacteria; phylum Pseudomonadota; class Gammaproteobacteria; order Burkholderiales; family Burkholderiaceae_C; genus JALQUL01. The sequence continues at coordinate 6,152 of JALQUL010000093.1, forward strand.
GTAGCATTTGTGTATATGGTGATGGCCTGGATTATAGAAAAATTATTTTCTATGCTCGAGAAAAAAGTACCCAATAGAACACAAGCTAGTATGAGCTAATATCTTGTGTGTGGCTCACTTCAAAAGCCAGCCACACACAATGATTTGGAATTTTCTTTTTCACTAATGAGTGCTTTGGTCAACTGCTTTATTTTTTTGCAGGCGTCTAATAACACAGGTACAGGTTCTACCAAACCAATTCTCACAAAGCCTTCAGTTTGACGACCAAATGCGTCGCCCACTAATACCGAAACTCCCCACTCATCTAATAAACGTCTAGCAAACTGATGGGCATTAAGACCTGTGGGTCTAATATCTAACATTACAAACATACCTGCTTTGGGTTTAAAAACAGTGGCTCCCAGCGCATCTGCTAAAGCATGTGTAACCGATTGGCTGCGAAGCTTGTATTGCTGACGCATTTCAATGGTCTCGCTCAAGTCAGATTCAAGTGCCACACAAGCGGCCTTTTGAATAAACTCAGGGCAACCATACAGCATACTTAAACCTAGGTTTTCAAGATGTGTCATTAGTTCGGTTGGGCCTACCACCCAACCTAAACGCCAACCCGTCATGGCATGCGATTTAGACAGACTATTAATGGTAGCAGTTCTTTGCGCCATTCCTGGTAGAGTGGCTGGATGAATATGCTCACCCTCGTAAACCAAGCTGCTGTAAACCTCATCAGAGATCAACCATAAATCATGCTCACAACATAATTGAGCAATCGCTAGCCAGGTGTCTCTTGGAATTACTGCACCGGTAGGATTTTGCGGCGAATTAATTAGAATGGCTTTGGTTTTTGGGGTAATAGCAGTAGCTATATCGGCCGCTTGCACTACAAAATCATTTTCAACTTTAGCAGGCACCTTTACCATTTGTGCACCACAGGCTCCGAACACGCCTTCGTAGGTCACATAGGTGGGGTCTATCACAATCACTTCATCAAGTGGATTCAGTACACAATGCACCACACCAAATAAAGCACACTGCCCTCCAGCTAAAACCGCAACTTGGTTTTCTTGGGTGGCAATACCGCTTTCTTGACTAAAGCGTTTGGCAATGGCTTGTCTAAGCCTAGAAATACCCAATATGGCTGCATAATGAGTGTCGCCTGCACGTAGGCTTTCAATAGCAGCTTCCACAATAGGTGTAGGTGTAAAAAAATCAGGGTCACCTACCGATAAAACAGTAATTGCTTCGCCCTCATTTTTGCGTTGCATCGCTTCAAAATGCAAGTCCCAAGCAGCAGAACCTTCTCCTGCAATACGAGTGGTTAAATCAGAATAGCGCATCAATTAATCCTTAATAGCTTGGGGCGTGAGTTCAATTAAAAAAGGCCCTTTGCCTGCAAAGCCTATTTTTAATAATTCTTGCAAATGAGAAAGGTTTTGTGCATTTGCATAAGGGCAATTAAAGCCTTTACATAAATCTTCAAAGCGAGGCGCTTTGGGTAATACACCAATAGGCTCAATATTACGAGCCAACATATCATCTCTAATTTGACCTAAAGCTTGATTGTTCCAAAGTAATATGACGAGCGGGCCTTTTACTTCCTCGTGAGCAGTGGCCAACTCAGTGAGGGTATATAAAATGCCGCCGTCGCCAACAATAACTAACACCGGGTCGGTCTCACAGGCAATTTGTGCTCCAATACCAGCGGGTAAGGCAAAACCTAAGGTGCCATAACCAGTAGGATGTAACCAGCGCCTTGCTTGTTTCATGGGCATTAAATAGTTAGCGCTATAGGCTAACTGGGTCATGTCAGAGCTCACCACCGCATTAGCTGGTAATACCTTCAAAATGGTTTGAATAATTTGTAGATGTTGTTGTTGAAGTGGCTCTAAGCTATTGTTCATTTCGGAACATATCAAGTCTGTTTTCGAAGTTTTAACAGCACTTGTAGTTGGAATAAGAGTATTTAATGCCTCTAGAGTGACTTTTGCATCACCATGTAAACCAATGGTGCAGTCATAACGACCAGTAAAACAAGAGGCATCTATATCAATTCGAATTAATTGGCCATTGATATCAATTCGATCACGCCAAAAATCAGTTTCAGCCAACTCGGTGCCTATTGCAATGACTAAATCAGCATTAGCCACTATTTCCCATCCTGCGCTTAAGCACAAAATACTTCCCTTGAGATGTGCATACTCGTGATTCACAATCCCTTTACCAGCTACCGTAGTGAGCACTTGGGCTTGTGTTTTTTGAGCTAATTCTAAAACAGCATCCCCAGCCAAACTAGCACCTCCGCCCACAATCAATACCACTTGCTTTGATTTTTGAATCAGCTCACTGGCGGCCATTAAATCGACTTTAGCTGCAATTGGGGCTACTGCATAAGGCTTGATGTCTTGGCTCCAGTCATGTTCTACTAGAGTGGCCAACACATCAATTGGAATAGAGATATGAACCGGTCGTGGTCTTTGGCTTTTAAAAACATCGAAAGCTTTGGCTATTAACTCGGGAATTTCTTTTTCGTGCATGGCAATTGCAGAAAATGCTGTAATTCCTTGGGTTAACCATGTTTGATTTTTACATTCATGCAAAAACCCCCAACCTTTACTCAGCGTTTCCACCTGATTCACACTTGAAATTACCAGCATAGGTACAGAGTCGGAATAGGCTTGTCCAATCGCCGTACAGGCATTACTCACACCGGGGCCAGAAATTAAAAAGCAAACACCCACTTGCCCAGTGCTTCTTGCCATGCCATCGGCCATAAAAGCAGCTCCTTGTTCGTGCCTTGTTAACACATGTCGAATACCTGAGTTAGCTAACCCTCTATACAGTTCTAGGGTGTGTACTCCAGGAATACCAAAAACAGTACGTATTCCATATTGGGCTAACAGAGCAACAAGCGCTTGACCTGCTGTTTTTTGATGATTAACAAGTGAGCTGTGGGAAAGAATAGAGTTCAACATGGCAAATCAATATCTTCAAATGATGATGGTTAATTTCAAGAAAGAAAAAGCTCTGTATCTCTTTCAATATCAAAACTTGTTAATAACTTGATGGACGCAAGCCTTTAGCCCTGAACTAGGCTTTTATGGAGCTGAGCTGCACAGACTTTTACAATGGCTTAGTTCATATTGACTAAGTCTCTATTTTTAAAATAGATGAACCATTGACAATGCTAAACGATTGTTCAGTAGTTATACAAGTAGCAAGATCCCTAATTCATCGAAAAAATTAGAATTGTTGTATCTAGTGATTGACGTTTACGTAAGCGTCAATTAGCATATTCCTATTCATGTAATTAGTAAAAAGCC
>JALQUL010000149.1 GCA_023260735.1 Limnohabitans sp.
GCTTTTTAAGGTAGGCCAACATGTTTTTAACGCTATCGGCATGGCCATGGGCAATGTCAATAGTGATGTAGTCGGGGGCTAGGCCTTCTTTGGCTAGGGTATCGACAATTTGGTAATCAGCAGGTTTTACACCTAATGAAATAGAGGTGTAAACACCAGCTTCGCGCATATCACGAACAAACTTGACATTATCAAGATCAAAACGGTGCATGACGTAAAAATAACCGTTTTGCGCCATCCACTTGCAAATGTCTTCGTTAATGACGGTTTTCATATTAGCCGGAACCACCGGAATACGGAAGCGGCGACCGCCTAGTTCAATGCCAGCATCACATTCAGAGCGGCTTTCAACACGGCATTTGCGTGGGAGTAAGAGGACGTTGTCGTAGTCAAAAATTTCCATTTTTCCAAGCTTTCAAAAAGTTGCGGAATAACTCATTAAAAAACCCTTGGAGGCAGGCGGCTGGGCAAGGCAAGCATAGCAAAACGGTTTTGCCAGCCTTCAAACCTGCTTGCGGAGTCTGCGTTCAAGGACTGAGCGCTTGGATTGGACCCGGCCTAAAAGTGGGGTTTTGTTGTAAAAAGTTGCAAATAACTCAAAAACAAGTGCCCACAAAAAACCGGGCCAACAATGCTTGGGCCCGGTGATTGATTTTACGCTGAATTTATGGTGTTTGTAGTGAAATAGTGCAACAAGTTGGTATAAATCTTTCTACAATTCTGTATGTTTTCAAGTTCACACCCTCCTTTTCAAGTGTCTGGCACTGGCCCGACCTATTTACAAAACCTCAATCCAGAGCAATATGCTGCTGTTACCATAGCAAATAGTCATGCTTTGGTGCTGGCTGGCGCTGGTTCGGGTAAAACACGTGTATTAACTACTCGTATTGCCTGGCTGTTGCAAACAGGCCAAGCCTCACCATCTGGTATTTTGGCGGTTACTTTTACCAATAAAGCCGCTAAAGAAATGTTGGTGCGTTTAAGTGCTTTGTTGCCTGTTAACCTTAGGGGTATGTGGATAGGCACTTTCCATGGTATTTGTAATCGATTTTTGCGCACCCATTACCAAGCGGCTAATTTACCCCAAAGTTTCCAAATTCTAGATACCCAAGATCAGCTCAGTGCAGTGAAGCGTTTGTGTAAACAATTTAATGTTGACGACGAGCGTTTTCCAGCCAAGCAATTGAGTTGGTTTTTTGCCGCCTGTAAAGAAGACGGTTTGCGTGCCAAAGATGTGATAGCCAAAGACCCAGATACCCGTAAAAAAGTAGAACTTTATGCTTTATACGAAGACCAGTGCCAACGTGAGGGGGTAGTGGATTTTGGTGAGCTCATGCTGCGTAGTTATGAAATTTTGCAAGCCAATGCACCCTTAAGAGAGCATTAGCAAAAGCGCTTTAAATTTTTGTTGATTGATGAGTTTCAAGACACCAATAAACTGCAATATGCTTGGATTAAATTATTAGCCGGCAAGGGTGATGTGACCAATGCCTCGCCCAACCCACCAGAGGGTGGGGCGGTAATGGCTGTAGGCGATGATGATCAGAGTATTTATGCCTTTAGAGGCGCAAGAGTGGGCAATATGTCTGATTTTTTGCGTGACTTTAAAGTAGAGCAACAAATTAAACTAGAAGAAAATTATCGTAGCTTTAGCAATATTTTAGAGTCGGCCAATACTTTAATTAGCCACAATAATAATCGTTTAGGTAAAAATTTACGCACTAGCCAAGGCGCAGGCGAGCCAGTGCGTATACTCGAAATGCCCTCCGATTTTGACGATGCTAGGTGGATGGTAGAGGAAATCAAAGCGTTGATTAACCCTAGCCCAAAAAACAATCATCCGGTTTATAAAAAGCAAGAAATTGCGGTACTTTATAGGTCTAACGCCCAAAGTCGAGTGCTAGAGACTGCATTGTTTAATGCCAGTGTGCCCTATAAGGTATATGGTGGATTACGATTTTTTGAGCGTGCCGAAATTAAACATGCTTTGGCTTATTTAAGATTAATTGAAAATGTGCGCGACAACACAAGCTTTTTGCGAGTGGTTAATTTTCCGCCTAGAGGTATTGGTGCCAGAACTCTAGAGGTCTTACAAGATAATGCTAACGCTGCAGGTTGTGCTCTGGCCGATGCAGTAAGCACAGTGCCTGGTAAGGCAGGCATTAACTTATCTAGCTTTTTAGCCAAAATAGAAGTGCTACGCGAGGCT
>JALQUL010000195.1 GCA_023260735.1 Limnohabitans sp.
ACTTTTTAAAATTATTGTGCTGGTGGCACATAACCTTGCGCAGCATCGGCACCACCACCAAAAAAGTGCGCTTCCATTTGGCGAGCCAAATATTGCCTCGCACGTAAATCGGCTAAATTGAGGCGGTTTTCATTGACCAACATAGTTTGGTGTTTTAACCAAGCAGCCCAAGCTTCTTTACTAACACTTGCCCAAATTTTTTTGCCCAAATCGCCTGGATAAGGAGCAAAATCTAAACCTTCAGCCTCTTTACCCAACTTAATACATTGAACCATACGCGCCATAATGAGCTACCTCTTGAATAAAAAATAAACTCTAGTTTACTGGAAATTCAAGGTATTTTGTTTTCTATGGTTTTAAGGCCGAAAGGTGAATCTAAAATGAGATCAAACGAATCGGTTTATGCAAAATAATAACTCGCTACTTTAAAGGTAATGAATGCCGCAATATAGGCAAGGCCAAATAAATAAGCCAACATAATAGCGGGTATTTTCCAGCCACCAGTTTCGCGCTTAGTAATGGCAATAGTAGATAAGCATTGAGGTGCAAAAACAAACCAAGCCAGCAGCGATAGAGCAGTAGGCAGACTCCAAGATTGTGCTAATAATGGGGTAAGTAATTGTTCGGTTGAAGCACCTGTGGCTGATAATGCATACACACTACCTAGGGCGCTGACTACCACTTCACGAGCGGCCATACCCGGTACCAATGCCACACAAATTTGCCAGTTAAAACCAATTGGCTCAAAAATAATCGCTAAATAATGACCCAAGATTCCCGCAAAACTTTGGGTAATTGGGTTGCCTGTAAAGCCATCAGGTGGGCTAGGGTAGCTGGCTAAAAACCATATCACAATGGTCATCATTAAAATAATACCACCCACACGTTTCATAAAAATGCTGGCGCGTTGCCACAGACCAATTGATACATTACGAATGGTAGGCCAATGGTAGGTGGGGAGTTCCATCATAAGGGGTCGCACCAATTGACCACTACGAGTAAAGAGTTTTAAAACTAAAGCCACTAGCATAGCGCCCAGTATTCCTGCTACATACAATAAAAACATAACTAAGCCTTGCAAGTTAACTCCAATGCCTAGCTGTTTAGCCGGTATAAATGCAGAAATTAATAAAGTGTAAACAGGCAATCTTGCTGAACAGGTCATGAGTGGGGCAATCAAAATAGTAACAATACGATCACGTTGATTACTAATCGTACGGGCCGCCATAATGCCAGGTACTGCACAAGCAAAACTAGATAACAAAGGAATAAAAGATCGGCCTGACAAACCCACAGAACCCATAATGCGATCTAACAAATAAGCCGCTCGTGGCAAATAGCCACTTTCCTCTAAAATTAAAATAAAGAAAAATAAAATTAAAATTTGCGGTAAAAAAATAACTACACCGCCAGCACCCGCCACAATGCCATCGATAAGCAAGCTACGAATCCAATTGTCTGGTAATAGGCTTTTTAAGCTATCGGCTATCAATGCAAAACTATTTTCAATTAAACCCATTGGCCATTCGGCCCAAGAAAAAACTGCCTGAAAAATAAAAAATAAAATAAACAGTAAAATGGCAGGCCCAGCCAATGGATTCAAAATAATGCGATCGATTTTGTCGCTAGTTAAATGTGGCGTGATTTTATCAAGCGACAAATCTTTTAAAATGGCTTGTACTTTGATTTGATCTTGCTGTTGAATATCATCGTAAGCTGAAGTCGCTGAGACAACAGCTAAGTTCAATTGTTGGCTATTGGTTTGTCGCCAATCATTTTGAAGCAACCATTCTTTAAGAGCCGTATCGCCTTTACCAGTTACCGCTATGGTTTCTACCACTGGTAAGTCGATGGCTTTAGATAGAGCGGCTACATCAATTTTTAAGCCACGCTCTTTCGCCATGTCCATCATGTTCAGTGCCACCACACAAGGTAGTCCCATGCGTTTGACGGCTAAAACTAAACGTAAATTTCTTCTTAAATTAGTGGCATCTAAAACGCAAATAATAAGGTCTGGTTTTTTTTCGCCTTTAGCCTTACCAGCCAAGACATCACAAGTGACTCGTTCATCTGGCGAGCGTGGATAAAGGCTATAAACACCAGGTAAATCTAAAACTCTTAAAAACTGGTGTTCGGAAAGTTGTAAACGTCCCTCTTTACGTTCTACCGTGACACCAGCGTAATTAGCCACCTTTTGCCTGCTACCGGTTAGTAAATTAAATAATGCAGTTTTGCCACTATTGGGATTGCCCACCATTGCCACTAAAGGCCCAGTAGGATGTAAAGTAATAACAGATTCACGCATAATATTGGCCATTTGCTTGATTTTGAATAACCACCATTGCCGCTTCAGAAGGGCGAAGTGCAAAAGTTGATACACCGACACGAACGACAAGTGCATCACCTTTTAATAGGCCTTTGTTGAGTACCATGACTTGTTCTTGTGGTAAAAATCCAATTGCCTCTAATTGTCTTAATTGTTCTTGATCGTTTGAAGCACTATTGGCACTGCTAACGTTATCGTTATCGTTAGCAGTGTTGCATAGATGGCTAATCCAAAACAATTGGTGAAGAGGCGCTTGATCTAAAGTCATGATAGGTAATAGGTGCTGAGATGGCTTATTCTAAATGAGAATTATTATCATTTGCTGTTTTGTTTTAATTTATTCTTGAATTTACACTCAAATTTAAACTTTTAATTGATTAGTTTCATTGTTTGGTAATAATTGGACCCAAATCACGCAAGCTAAAATAATCAGACAGCCAGCTAATTGCATCAATGACAATCTTTCTTGTAAGAAAATCATGCCAGCCAAAGTTGCAAATAAAGCCTCAGAACTTAAAATAATGGCTGCATCGCTAGAGTGAGTATAGCGCTGAGCAACTAATTGCATGGTATATCCCAGACCTACTGACATGACTCCACTATAAAAAATTTCAAACCAAGAAATTGCAAGGCCGGTAAAAATCGAGTCTTCGTAATTAAAAGCAAAAACTAAACTAATCAGACCACAGGTTAAAAATTGCATAAAAGCCATGGTGAAAGGCCTATGCGTTTTGTTCACAATAAGGCCCAAATAAACTACATGCAGGCTCCAGCATACAACTCCAGCAGCTACCCAGGTATCACCTACATGCCATTCCTTGATAGAGCCGCCACTTAAAAAAATGGTGCCTACTACACAACCCAGACTGGCGGGAATGACCATCCAATGAGACCTGTGCTTGAGTAGCAACCAGCCCAATAAAGGCACTGCAGGCACATACAATGCGGTAATAAAAGCTGCATTGGTAACAGTAGTGGTTTTTAGGCCAATTTGTTGGCTGTTAGCACCGAAAAATAATAAAACACCTAAACCTACGCAACCCCACCAGTTAAATGTACCAAAT
>JALQUL010000259.1 GCA_023260735.1 Limnohabitans sp.
GTGCCTACTTGGTTATACAAAACCGCACTTGAAAGAAGCCAAGGTTTATCGCAAAGCAGAAACACACCCTCAGAAATTGTTTTAATTGCTCAGTTTATTGCAAGGCTTCAAGTACAAACTCCCGAGCAACTTTCGCTGCGCTGTTGGCAAAATTTGCAAGCTGCAATTCCCCGCCTAAGCGCTTTATTAAAATAAATATTCAATCTTGTTATGGCTCTTAAAATAAGAAAAAACTCGAACTCTAAAGCACTTCCGTCAGTTGATTTTTCTGACTCAGGTAACTCACGCTATTTGCATTTAGGTAGCCCTTGGATACAGGGCAGTATGAATCTTGATAAACCTTATGATATTGACCTAGAGTACGTACAGCGCATGATGGCTTGGCTATTATTTGTACCTCCATCAGAAGTTAAAAATTTACATGCTATGCAATTGGGTTTAGGAGCTGCTAGCCTCACCAAGTTTTGTAGAAAAAAATTGCAAATGAAAACTACCGTTTTGGAGATCAATCCCCAGGTGTTAAACGCTTGCCGTACTTGGTTTAAATTGCCTGCAGATGATGAAAAACTCAATGTCATTATTACGGATGCGATTGCAGAAATTAAAAATCCAAAATGGCAGGCTTGTGTTGATGCATTACAAGTAGATTTATATGATGATGAAGCTAAAGCACCGGTTATAGACACTGTAGAGTTTTATCAAGATTGCCAAAATTTACTGACTGAAACTGGAACAATGACAGTTAATTTATTTGGTCGCTCTAGTCGTTGTGATGAAAGTATTGAAAAAATAAAGCAAGCTTTTGGTGTAAAACATGTATGGTGTTTTAAGCCTACTAAAGAAGGCAATACTGTCATTATGGCGCACAAACAAATTCAAACAAAATCGCAAAATGAGTTGTTAGCTGCTTCTGATTGGGTAAGTGCTTATTCGGGTTTACCCGCTAAAAAATGGTTAAAAGTACTTGAGGCTCCATCTAAAAAAGATTAAGTCTGATTAAAGTGTAAAAAACTGATTGAATCTCCGCTAAGTTGGTGCAAAATTCAGGCATTACGAATACGAGGTGTTATCAATGAAAATTAAAAGTCAAAAAGACTTTCTATCGGGTTTGATGTTTGTGGCTATTGGCAGTGTGTTTGCTGTTGCTGCCACTCATCATGAAATCGGTAGAGGTGGAAATTTAGGACCAGGATTTTTTCCAATTACCTTAGGAATAATTTTAGCAATTTTAGGAAGTGTCATTACTTTTAAATCACTTGGTCCTGAGGTCGATGAAAATGAAAAAATTGGTGCCATTGCATGGCGTCCACTTATTTTTATTATTTTGGCTAATTTATTGTTTGGTGTATTTTTGGGTGGCTTACCCGCTATTGGACTACCATCAATGGGGCTTGTGATTAGTATTTTTGCTCTAACGATTGTAGCCTCTTATGCAAGCGATGAATTTAATTTTAAGCATAGTTTGGTATTAGCTACCATCTTATGCTTAATTAGTTATGTCGCATTTATTTGGTTATTAAAACTTCGCTTACCGGTGTGGCCAGCGATTGGTGCATAAGGAAAAATAATGGAATTATTTGATAATCTCGCAACTGGATTTAGTGTTGCTTTTACCTTAAGCAATTTAGCTTACGCATTTATTGGTTGCTTGCTAGGCACTTTAATTGGTGTTCTACCTGGTATAGGTCCTTTGGCCACTATTGCCATGTTGTTACCAGCCACCTATTCTTTAGCACCCGTGTCTGCTCTCATTATGTTGGCAGGTATTTATTATGGAGCTCAATATGGTGGTTCAACTACTGCAATTTTGGTCAACTTGCCGGGCGAATCTTCCTCGGTCGTTACGGTCATTGACGGTTACCAAATGGCCCGTAAGGGTAGGGCGGGACCTGCTTTGGCAGCTGCTGGTTTGGGTTCATTTTTTGCTGGTTGTGTAGGCACCTTAGTGCTCGCAGCCTTTGCCGTGCCCTTAACAGAAGTAGCTTTGGCATTTAGTTCAGCAGAATACTTTGCCCTTATGGTTTTAGGTTTAGTAGGTGCGGTAGTACTTGCCTCTGGCTCACTTATTAAAGCGGTCAGTATGATTATTTTAGGTTTGTTATTAGGTTTAATTGGTACAGATGTAATGTCGGGCACCTATCGATTTACCTTCGATATTCCTGAGCTTACCGATGGTATTGGTTTTATTGTGGTTGCAATGGGTCTATTTGGTTACGGTGAAATTATTCATAATCTAGGTAAGCATGAAAGCGAACGAGAAGTTTTTACAGCCAACGTTAAAGGCTTAATGCCCAGCAAAGAAGACTTTAAACACCTCATTATGACTTCGCGCGCTTGATGGACGGCGCCACCCAAGTGTCTTGCTCAGGCTTTGGTGACGTCATGATTGCAAACATGTAATCTGACTTTTCGCGATAAAAAAGCCGCCAGTTAGTCACTGGGGGCTTTTTTTTCGTCCAAACGTCCCCAGTTATTAGACAGAAAAATTTTTGAGACCCCATGATTTTGGGGGCATGCGATTGTCGCTACACTGTATGAGACGAGCTGTAATTGCAACCCCAATGGACGCTACGAATCCTCTTTCCATGGCAGAACCGAAGAAACCGTTTTTACCGGCGTTTCCACCCATCAACCCGCAAGGGGACGATGCGTTGGTGCTGGATCGTCTGACCGATAAAGTCAGTCAACTTACCTGGTGGAGCAAAATATTCCAGATATATGGCCGACATCACCGCCAATGGCAACGCCAAAAGAACGGTCACGATCAACGCCATTGCCGATCCGACAACCGCCCCCAAAATCCCCGCGCTTTC
>JALQUL010000272.1 GCA_023260735.1 Limnohabitans sp.
TAATCTATTTTAAAGGCAAACATGAATTCACCTGTTCATCCCACCCATCATGAACTTGGGCCTAGTATTCAGGTCATAGAACGTATGTTTAAATTAATTGATATATTGGCAGAAAGCCAAGAATCAATGTCTTTAAAAGAAATCAGTCATAAAGCCGGTTTGCACTTATCCACTACCCACCGCATCTTAAATGACTTAGCCACTAGCCATTTTGTAGATCACCCCGAGCCTGGTGCTTACCGCCTAGGTATGCGTTTACTTGAGTTGGGCAATTTAGTTAAAGGTCGCTTAAATGTGCGTGACGCTGCATTAGCACCTATGCACGCATTACACAAAATTATTCAGCAACCAGTCAATTTATCTTTGCGCCAAGGCGATGAAATTACCTATGTAGAACGTGCCTATAGCGAGCGCTCTGGCATGCAAGTGGTGCGTGCCATTGGGGGTCGTGCACCACTGCATTTAACCTCTGTGGGCAAATTATTTCTAGCCTATGACGAGGCCCGTGAAGTACGCAGTTATGCCATGCGAACTGGCTTGGCTGGTAATACTAAAAATAGCTTAACTCAGCTACCACAACTCGAACAAGAATTACATCGTGTTAAAGTACAAGGTTTTGCCCGAGACAACGAAGAACTAGAACTGGGTGTGCGTTGTATTGCCGCTGGCATTTTTGATGATCAAAAAAAGTTAGTGGCAGGTCTATCTATTTCTGCCCCAAGTGACCGCTTGCATGAGGACTGGATTCCTAAGCTGCAAAACACAGTCAAAGAAATTTCTTATGCTTTAGGATATAAGGCCTAAATCTTTAACGTTCAATTGTCGAGCTTTCACTTTTTACTTAGCCAGTCTTAGCCAGTGCAAGGGCAAAAGCAAAAAAAGGTCCTGAAAATTTTGTTTCATGACCTTTTTGTTATTTATGTATAGTGAATCATTTTAGTTCTCAAAACTTTGTACTATATCGCTTTTAGATTGCAAACGAACATCGGGATTGGTGGTTTCAATCCAGCGTTTTACACGGTTGGCATCAGCAATACGACTGAGTTTTCCGGTGGAGTCTAAAAATACCATAATGAGTTTGCGACCAGCAATTTTTGCCTGCATTACCAAGCACTGACCTGCTTCGCGGATATAACCTGTTTTTTGTAAACCAATATCCCAATTAGGATTTTTTACCAATTGATTAGTAGTGTTGTACTGCAATACTTTGTTGTCCACTTCTACTTCGTAACTTGGCGATGTAGAGAGTTGTCGTACTAAAGTGTCTTTAGAGGCCACACTCACTAAAATGGCTAAATCTTGTGCAGTAGATTGATTCAGACTAGATAAACCGGTGGGCTCTACATAACGGGTATTTTTCATGCCTAACAAACGCGCACGGGCATTCATTAGCGAGACAAACTCACCAAGACCACCTGGGTAGGTACGACCTAGAGCGTGTGCAGCACGGTTTTCGCTGGACATAAGGGCCAAATGCAGTAGTTGTCCTCGAGTTAATGTAGAGTTAACCTTGAGCCTGGAAGAGCTTCCTTTTTCGGTATCAACATCGGCTTGGGTAATAGTGATGAGCTCATCCATATCGAGGTGAGCTTGAGAAATTAACAAACCTGTCATGAGTTTGGTAACCGAAGCAATTGGCAACACAGCCGAATCGTTTTTACGGAATAAAACTTCTCGTGTGTCTTGATCTAGTACCAAGGCCACGCTTGATTTTAAATCCAATGGGTCTTCTACCGCACGTAATCCAGCTAACTCACCAAAAGAGGGGGTATTTTTTGCCACCACAAAATTAGCTCTAGAGGCTTTAGCCCATTTTTTAGCTTGTCCTTGATTAGACGCTTCGAGGCGAATAGTTTTGCCCTTAGCCAACTGCACCTTCACGCGATTTTTTGAAGACTTTGCGAGTTTAACGGATTTAGTCGATTTACTGACCCTCACCATTTTCTCACTGAGTTTTTTCTCTGGCGCTTTAGCAAAAGCCATAGAGCTAGGTTGGAGTGATAACACTGCAACAGTTGCCAGAATAAAAGAGAGCCGGCTTGACCGCCTCCCAAAGAAGATTGATTTATTATTTTTCAACATGCCTAGATTACTATAAAAGTACCCATTTTCTCGATTATTTAAGTCTAACTCAGTTTTATATTTGACTTCAAATGCTTACGTAATATTTTGCAAGGAATTCATAACAAAGCTATCCTCAAATAACAGATTTTGTTTTTAACCTTGCGCAGCTACTCGCTCTGACTTGCTATGTAATTTATTAAGAGCACTTAAATAGGCTTTAACCGAGGCCACTACAATATCGGGATCTGCGCCAACACCATTCACTACTCTACCACTATTTTGTAGTCTAACTGTGACTTCACCTTGACTTTCAGTAGAGCCACTAATAGCATTAACTGCATATAAAACCATTTCTGCGCCACTTTCGACTTTGGCTTCAATGGCTTTTAAAGAAGCATCGACTGGGCCATTTCCTTCTGAGGAACTTTTTACTTCATGGCCACCCACGGTAAATACGATTTCTGCAAAAGGTTTTTCACCAGTTTCACTGCGTTGTGACAAAGACACAAAACCGAATTGTTCTTTTTCTTGTGAGATACTTTCGTCACTGACCAAAGCTAAGATATCTTCTTCAAAAATTTCACTTTTACGATCGGCTAACTCTTTAAAGCGGGCAAACGCGACATTAATTTCACCTTCGCTTTCGAGTTGTACGCCCAACTCTTGTAAACGTTGTTTAAACGCATTACGGCCACTTAACTTGCCCAACACAATTTTGTTAGCTGACCAACCTACATCTTCAGCACGCATAATTTCGTAGGTATCGCGAGCTTTTAATACACCATCTTGATGAATGCCAGAGGCATGAGCAAACGCATTAGCACCCACTACTGCTTTGTTGGGTTGCACCACAAAACCAGTGGTTTGGCTGACCATACGACTTGCGGCCAAAATATGCTGGGGGTCGATGTTCATTTCTAAGCCAAAATAGTCTTTGCGAGTTTTAATCGCCATAACAATTTCTTCTAGGGAACAATTACCTGCTCGCTCGCCTAAGCCGTTAATGGTACATTCGACTTGGCGAGCACCACCAATTTTTACACCAGCTAAAGAGTTCGCAGCAGCTAAGCCAAGGTCATTGTGGCAATGCACAGACCAAATAGCTTTATCGGCATTGGGCACACGCTCACGCAAGGTTTTAATAAAGTTACCATACAACTCGGGAATAGCATAGCCGACGGTATCGGGTACGTTAATAGTGGTCGCACCTTCGGCGATAACGGCTTCAATCACACGGCATAAAAAATCGACATCGCTGCGGTAGCCGTCTTCTGGACTGAACTCGACATCGGACACTAAATTACGAGCAAAACGCACTGATTGTTTGGCCTGTTCTAACACTTGCTCGGGTGTCATACGCAATTTTTTCTCCATGTGCAAAGCACTAGTGGCAATAAAGGTATGAATACGTGAGCTAGCTGCGCCTTTGAGTGCTTCGGCCGCTCTAGAGATGTCTCGGTCATTGGCACGAGACAAAGAACAAATGGTAGAGTCTTTAATTACATCGGCGATGGCTTTAACCGCTTCGAAATCGCCATTAGAGCTAGCTGCAAAACCCGCTTCAATTACATCGACTTTTAAACGCTCAAGTTGACGAGCAATTCTAACTTTCTCATCTTTGGTCATGGAAGCGCCAGGAGATTGTTCGCCATCGCGCAAAGTGGTATCAAATATTACGAGTTTTTCAGCCATGATTGATAGATCCTTAAGATTGAAAACGAGAGGGGGCTACCACTAAATGGAGGCCTAAAATAGGGATGTGCCAAATACAAACGGCCCGTAGCATTTGCTAGCGAGCCGTGAAGTGGAAAACCTAGCCTACGCTCGCTACCATGCACACCTAAAAGGCGTAAATAGTAGTGTAGGTGTAATTAGTTTAAACATAAACATCAATATAGCATATTTTGTTGAAAACACTCATTTTTTAGAGGGCTTTTTAACAGAAAAAATCAAAAAAATCTAAAAAACCCCTGCTTTATATGATTAAAAGAAAGGTCGGCAATTAATGCAAACCCTTTTCTTCAATTTCGTCGGTAGAGGTGCTTATAACACTGCTATGTTGACCATTTATTTTGCGCCATACATACAACAAATAACCACTTAAACCATAAAGTACGAATAATGAAAACAGCACGATAGGGGGGTTAAATGCGACAGCAGCAATCACTAACACAATTAACACTAAAAATACGAAGGGCACACTACGTTTAGTGTGAACCACTTTAAAACTATAAAACGGCAAGTTAGTGACCATGGTTAAACCCACGACTAAACAAGTCCAAAACATAGGCCAAGCTAATTCAGTCCCCTTAAAACCAGACTCTGTGGCAATCCAGATAGCACCAGCAACTAAAGCTGCTGCTGCAGGAGATGGAAGACCTTGGAAAAAACGTTTATCCACTACTGTGGTGTTGACATTAAAACGAGCTAGCCTTAGTGCTGCGCAAGCACAATAAACAAAGGCGGGCACCCAACCAATATTGCCCAAACCTTTTAAAGCCCACACATAGGCAATTAGAGCAGGTGCAGCGCCAAATGACACCATATCGGATAAGGAATCCATTTGTACACCAAATTCACTTTGGGTATTGGTTAAACGGGCAGCACGACCGTCTAGGCTGTCAAGTACCATGGCACAAAACACGCCAATCGCGGCTTTATCGAAGAAACCATTCATTGCCATGACGATGGCATAAAAACCACCAAATAAGGCCGCTAGAGTAATGGCATTAGGCAAGGCATACAACCCCTTGGGTGGGCGTTTTTTTTGTAAGCTTGGGTCGCTAGATTGATTTTCTTGGAGGCTATCTGAATCGTTCATTGTTAAAATTTTCTCCTAACTTTGCTAAAAGTGTACACCCATAAGATGTTTTTACCATTGTATCGCCTTATGAAGCGAAATACCATGATAAGGGTTGAAGCTTGTAATTGGGCCATCAAACAAAAAGCCGCATAAATGCGGCTTTTTGTGATGTTTGATTTTAGAAAACTAAAATCAAAAATTAGTTACGTGATTGGTCCACTAATTTATTGGCTTTGATCCAAGGCATCATAGCGCGTAATTTTTCGCCTACCACTTCGATTGGGTGCTCGGCAGTTAAACGACGACGGCTGATGAGTGTTGGTGCGCCAGCTTTGTTTTCCAAGATAAAGCTCTTGGCATATTCGCCAGTTTGAATATCTTTTAAACATTGACGCATAGCAGCACGTGTTTGCTCTGTAACAACGCGTGGGCCAGTGACATATTCACCGTATTCAGCATTATTAGAAATAGAGTAATTCATGTTGCCAATACCGCCTTCATAAATCATGTCCACAATGAGTTTGAGCTCGTGTAAACATTCGAAGTAGGCCATTTCAGGAGCGTAACCGGCTTCGGTTAAAGTCTCGAAACCTGTTTTGATGAGTTCTACTGCACCACCGCATAAAACGGCTTGTTCACCGAACAAGTCAGTTTCTGTTTCTTCACGGAATGAAGTTTCGATAATGCCAGCACGACCACCACCGTTGGCCATTGCATAGCTTAATGCGAGGTCACGTGAACGACCTGATTTGTCTTGGTGAATAGCGATTAAGTGAGGAACACCGCCACCTTGTGCGTATGTACCACGTACAGTATGACCTGGTGCTTTAGGAGCTACCATCCAAACGTCGAGGTCAGCACGGGGTTGTACCAAACCGTAATGAACGTTAAAACCGTGTGCAAACACTAAAGAAGCGCCAGACTTGATGTTTGGCTCAATGTCATTGGTGTAAACCGTACCGATTTGTTCGTCTGGTAACAAAATCATTACCACGTCAGCTGCTTTAACAGCTTCTGCTACTTCAGCTACTTGCAAGCCAGCTTTTTCAACTTTGCCCCAAGAAGCACCATTTTTACGTAAACCAACCACCACTTTAACGCCGCTGTCGTTTAAGTTTTGTGCGTGTGCGTGGCCTTGGCTACCGTAACCGATGATAGCAACAGTTTTGCCTTTGATTAAACTTAAATCACAATCTTTATCGTAAAAAACATTCATTTTTTCTCTCCTAAAAAGGGTTGTCCTAAACTCTCAAAATTCGTTCACCACGGCCTATGCCGCAGGAACCGGTACGAACCGTTTCCAATATCGCAGTTTTCTCGATAGCCTCAAGGAAAGCGTCGTTCTTGGATTGATCTCCGGTAAGCTCAATGGTGTAGCTCTTATCGGTGACATCAATAATACGGCCTCTAAAGATATCAGCCATACGTTTGATTTCTTCGCGCTCCTTACCGACTGCACGCAACTTCACCAACATGAGTTCGCGTTCGGTATAAGCACCTTCTGTTAAATCAACTACTTTTACCACTTCAATTAAGCGGTTTAAGTGTTTGGTAATTTGTTCAATGACGTCATCAGAACCAGTGGTTTGGATGGTCATACGTGATAACGATGGGTCTTCGGTCGGTGCGACAGTTAATGACTCGATGTTATAACCACGAGCAGAAAATAGACCCACTACACGAGATAAGGCACCCGCTTCATTTTCAAGTAATAAGGCAATAATATGTTTCATATGGATTCCTCTTTTTGTTGCCCTCGCCTCAGCACGGTAATGTTAAGGTCTGGCAGACAATAGATTCTTCTTCTCAATTTAAAAATTCAGTGCATTATATGAATGAACCTAATGCACTGGACTAATCTGTAATGGTCTGGACTGAATTAAAACCACTCTCAATTTTATAGATCTTCAGAACCTAACAACATTTCTGTAATACCCTTACCTGCTTTGACCATTGGGAATACATTTTCTGATGGGTCGGTAAGAATATCTAAGAACACAGTGCGATCTTTTAAACGACGAGCTTCACGAAGTGCTGGCTCAACATCACAAGCTTGGCTCACTTGAATACCAACGTGTCCGTAGGCTTCTGCTAATTTCACAAAATTAGGCAAGGTGTCCATATAGCTTTGACTATAACGACCTTGATATTCAATTTCTTGCCACTGCCTCACCATACCCAAATAACGATTGTTCATGGAAATGATTTTGACAGGTGTGTTGTATTGCAAACAAGTCGCAAGTTCTTGAATACACATTTGGATAGAACCGTCGCCAGTAACGCAGAACACTTCTGCGTCGGGCTTGGCTAATTTAATACCCATTGCGTAAGGTAAACCCACACCCATAGTGCCAAGGCCACCAGAGTTAATCCAACGACGTGGTTCGTCGAAGCGATAGTATTGT
>JALQUL010000416.1 GCA_023260735.1 Limnohabitans sp.
ACCTAAAGCCACTTTATCTCCTACTTGAGGAGTGTTTGTGGTATCAGATGCATCAAAATGAAGATAGGCATGTTGATCATTGAGTGCAGTAATTCTCCAATGCTGGGGTGTATGGCCCGCATCTGCTAATGATCTTGCATGAAAGGCCGCTGTTAAAATAGGCTGGGGTAAATCTAGATCATAAGAAATATCACGTTTCCCACAGCTTAGTAAGGCTAGGCCAGCTTCTGGTACAGACTGCACCATGGCCCAAACTAATAAAGCTGGTTTTAATGAGCTAGTTAGATTCTCTCGTTCTTCGACTAACTTTAAATACTGCCGGTAATGAATATGGTCATGCGTAATATAACAACCCGATCTTAAAACGCCTTGTACTTTTACTTGAAGCCCCTTGGTTTTTAATAAAGGAATGATTAAGTCAAATATGGCTGAACCACCAGCGCTTATTAAAATAGATGAGCTGGCAAATAGTTGTTTTTGATCGCAAAAATAGGCAACTTCTTGTACGCGTAAAATTAAATCGCTCACCGCTTGAGAGTCATGTTGGCTGTTGCATATTCCTGTATTACCCTCGTAACATTCTAGGCCTTTTAATTGAACGGCTTGTGATGAGGCAATCGCCTGTGCTAATTGTTGGGCTTGCTTTGCAGTACGACATCCCGTTCTTTTGCTTGCTATTCCTATCTCGATTAGTACATCTAGAGCGACACAAGGCTGAGCTAATTGTTGATGCCAAGTATTAATAATGTCTAATTGTGCAAGTGAATCAATTAAAAAATAAATGCTTAAATCAGCATATTGATTTTTTAGTTCAAGTAAAGCGTCAAGGTCAGCAAATGCAAACACTTGGTTGGCAATAATGATATTTCTGGCCCCTGCCTCAATGCCTATTTTGGCTTGAAATAAAGTGGCAAATGTTAATCCCCAAGCTCCCGCATTTAATTGTTTTGTGAACAATTGAGGCGACATGGTGGTTTTTCCGTGAGGTGCCAAAAATACTTGTTTTTGTTTGGCATACTGCGCCATCCAAGCCAAATTATGTTCTAGTGCCGATTGACTTAAAGTAGCAATTGGATAGGGCATAGCCGGATCTAAAATATTGAGTTGGATTTGTGCCCAATCAGCTTCTTCAAAATTAGCATTTGCTTTTGAAGAGGGAAAACTTTTTAAAAGTTGCTTGGGATAATAATTGGAAATAGACATTTGTTTTACCGCTTAAAGGGCCTACTTAAAAATAAAATCAAGGCTATGATCAGAACACAAAATAACAGAATTTCCAAATTCAACTGGCATTTTTTGAGTTGCTTTGGTATTACATCAAAAGGCAAAAATGGTGATGACTAGTCCCCAATCCGCATTTCAATTCCTTATAGACTTATTAACACATGCCATCGCCAGTGCTCAGCCGGCCCAGCAACTGCCAAAATATTTGCCAAGTCCACCCAAAGGTCGTTTAGTGGTGATTGGTGCTGGTAAGGCTTCTGCAGCTATGGCTCAAGTGTTGGAGGCACATTGGCAAGGACCCTTAAGTGGCTGTGTAGTGACCAGGTATGGTTATGAGCAGGCTTGTACCAAAATCAAAATTTTGCAGGCCAGCCATCCTGTGCCCGATGAGGCCGGAGAGCAAGCTGCGCAAGAAATCTTAGCCACCGTGGCCAATTTAACAATAGATGATACGGTGATCTGTTTAATTTCGGGGGGTGGTTCTGCCTTGTTGCCTTTGCCACTGCCAGGAATTAGTTTACTTGATAAAAAACAAATCACTGAAAAATTACTTAAAAGTGGAGCCACTATTTCAGAAATGAATATCGTGAGGCGTCATTTGTCAGCAATCAAAGGCGGTCGTTTAGCTAACGCTTGTTATCCAGCCCAATTGCTTACTTTATTAATTTCAGATGTACCTGGTGACAATCCAATGGATATTGCCTCTGGTCCTACTGTGCCAGATAGCAGTACGGTACAAGACGCAATTGATTTGTTGCTGCGCTACCAAGTACAGGTAAGTGATGCGGTATGGCAGGTTTTAAAAACTCCGTTGGCAGAATCTTTAAAACCCCAGCATATTGCTTTTGAAAGATCGACATGTATCACTATCGCTACGCCTCAGATGGCCTTACAAGCTGCTGCCCAAATCGTACAACAGGCAGGTATGAATGCCTATATTTTAGGCGACGCCATAGAGGGTGAAGCGAAAGATGTGGCTAAGGTAATGGCGGCCATGGTGCATCAAATTCAACACCATCAGCAACCCTTCCAAACTCCTTGTGTTTTGTTGTCTGGTGGTGAGACCACGGTAACAGTTAAAGGCAAGGGCAGAGGTGGGCGCAATGTAGAGTTTATGTTAGCTTTAGCCATTGCTTTAAAAGGTGCTAAAAATGTCTACGCCCTAGCAGCCGATACCGATGGAGTCGATGGGCAAGAGGAAATTGCGGGGGCAATAATAGGTCCTAATATTTTAGAAAAAGCCTGGCAACAACAAATGAATCCATTGAGTTATTTGCTTAATAACGATGCACACACTTTTTTTGAGATGTTAGGAGCGAGTGTAATCACTGGTCCCACATTCACCAATGTGAATGACTTTAGAGCTATTTTAATTTTATAAATATAGTAATCAAAAAAGCCTCTCAACTTGAGCTTGAGAGGCTTTTTTTAATTAGCTAATTGAAGGTTTTACTTCATTAGGCAACGCGGCAAATCTTCAACATATTGGTACCACCGGGTACACCCATTGGTTCGCCGCAGGTAATAGCATACACATCGCCAGACTGCATAATGCCACGGGCTTTTAAGTCAGTTTCGGTTTGTGCAAGAGCCGTATCACGGTCTTGGCTAGAGTCCATTAAAATAGGGCTAACATTGCGGTAAAGAGCCAATTTGCGCTGTGTGGATACTTTTGAAGTCACTGCATAAATTGGAATACTCACACGTTGACGGCTCATCCAAACGGCGGTACTTCCACTGTCGGTTAAAGCAACAATGGCTTTAGCACCCAAGTGAGATGCGGTAAACAAGGCTCCCATCGCAATTGACTGGTCAATACGAGTAAAACGTTTGCCAGAAAAATCAGCATCTGATTCATAGTCTTGCACTTGTTCGGCGGCTTCACAAATTTTGGCCATTTCTTCTACTGTTGCCAAAGGAAATTTACCAGCGGCAGTTTCAGCGGACAACATAACGGCATCGGTGCCATCGAGTACCGCATTGGCTACGTCGCTTACTTCAGCACGGGTAGGCACTGGGTTGGTAATCATGCTTTCCATCATTTGGGTAGCGGTAATAACGACTTTATCGAGCTCACGAGCCATTTTGATCATGCGTTTTTGTAAGGCAGGTACCGCTGCGTTACCAACTTCTACGGCTAAATCGCCACGTGCCACCATAATGCCATCGCTGGCGCGTAAGATTTCTTCTAATTTAGGGATGGCCTCAGCACGTTCAATTTTGGCGATTAAATGGGGTTTGTGACCAAACTCAGCACCTGCCACATTGGCTAACTGACGAGCCATTTCCATGTCGGTGGCATTTTTGGGGAAGCTGACCGCTATATAATCAGCTTGAAAACTCATCGCTGTTTTGATGTCTTCCATATCTTTAGCGGTAAGTGCCGGAGCACTTAAGCCGCCACCCATTTTGTTAATACCTTTGTTATTAGAGAGTTCGCCACCTAATTTAACGATAGTATGTACTGCTTGTTGATGTACTTTTGTGACGGTTAAAACAATTAAGCCATCATTCAATAAAAGGGTATCTCCAGCCTTCACTTCATGTGGTAAGTCTTTGTAATCAAGGCCTACAGAGTGAACGTCACCTAATTCTTTTTGTGCTGCATCTAAAACAAAGTTCATGCCAGGCTCTAAAAATACTTTGCCATCAGCAAACTTGCCCACCCGAATTTTTGGTCCTTGTAGGTCGGCCATAATGGCTACTACGGTTCCAGCCCGCTTGGCCGCTTCACGAACTAGTGTGGCTCGGTCAATATGATCTTGTGCTTTGCCATGGCTAAAATTAAGCCTGACTACATTAACACCCGCTCTTAACATTTGTTCAAGTAAACCAGGATCGCTAGATGCGGGGCCTAAGGTGGCTACAATTTTGGTGGCTCGACGTGACATAGGAAGTCTCTTTTGTTAAATAAATTAAAGTACCCCAATTGTCGCAGAGAGCAGAGCTTTTGGGGTTTCTGTTTGGTTACCAACCCAAAGCTAAGTGTAAGGGTAAATACACCGCCATACCTACCACAATAGCTCCTAATACTGGTTGTCCAGATTTACGTCTTAGGTAAACAAAAATTATGGCCGCTAATGTTGCAAAAATTCTTGCATCTTGCCAAGTGCTAATCAATTGATTTTGTGTAATAAAAATTTGTGGCGCAATGACAGCACATAAAGCTGCCAAAGGCGCATATTGCAAACCACGCTCTAACCATTTAGGCACTGACCATTGTTTATTAGAAATAAAAAACATCGACCTTGACAGGATTGAGATGAGCATGAGGGCTAAAAGAGTCAGAATAATTTCTAAACTAGGGAATTGATCAAACATAAGGGACTTCGGAAAATGAGCTAAGTGCTCTTATTTGGCTTGATGAGCGACTTCTTCTACAACAAGTTTGCGCTGGTGATTTTTTGAATTAATGATGAAGGGTTTTATCAATAATGACTGGTTTTTTAAAACTTTCCGCTAATAAACACAACATCACGGCACAAGCAATTGCAACCACAATATTGAGTTTTAAGGGCAGTGCATAGGTCGCGATGGCGGCAATACTTGAGACTACAGCACCTAATAATTTGAGCCAGTTATTAACTAAAATACAGGTCATGCCTACTAATGCTAATACCCCAGCAAAACCCAACCCCCACTCAATAGGAATATAGGCGGTAAGCCCAATCCCTATAAAACTACCACTCATCCAAGAAAGCCAGTTAATCCAATTAGTTCCCATAAGGTAGGCTAACTGTTCATTTTTACCTTCAAGTGTTTCGGATGCCTGTGGGAATTTGCTAACCGTTAATACATAACTCAAA
The DNA here is from genome assembly GCA_023260735.1 of Limnohabitans sp. Taxonomy (GTDB): domain Bacteria; phylum Pseudomonadota; class Gammaproteobacteria; order Burkholderiales; family Burkholderiaceae_C; genus JALQUL01. Next base: position 5,031 of record JALQUL010000416.1, read on the forward strand.
TCGCCTGTTAAATAGCCAGTAAACAAACGATCTTTTAAAGACAAATGCATCATGTAGGGGCGTAAATGAATGCTAAAGACAACAAATCGTAAATTAACACAAGTCGCAGTAGCCAAAACAACCCACATAGGGGCATGGGCCATAATTAAAGGAGTGGTAGCGAGTTGCGCACTGCCGGCAAAAACAGTGAGAGTCATGAGAGAAGAAGTCCAAATACCCAAACCGGAATTAACCATCGCCACTGCTGTCATTAAACCCCATGCAAAAATGCCAGGCGCTAAAGACATCATATCTTTTGCACCTTTTTTAAAGTGGGGGTTATGCCTTAAATGCAGACCTATTTTCATATTGTGTCCTTGTTGCATACCGTGCCAACGATAATGGGTTTTCCTCTTAACATATCTGCTAAGGGCATTTTTTTACTGCCCGCTCTTTGTATTTGACTAATATGCAGTACACCATCACCGGTTTGAATCCAAATTCCCTCTTCATTGGCCTGTAGTACAGTTCCTATTTCATGATTTTTAGGAAAAAATGGCAATTGACTGGCTGCCTGCGCCATCCAAATCTTATAACTGTCGGGGCCAATTTGACAGCTTGCGCCGGGAGCAGGGTTAAGAGCCCGAATTAAGCGACTTAACTCAATGGCAGGACGGCTCCAGACAATAGCACTTTCTGATTTGCTTATTTTTTCAGCATAACACACACCATCGGTCGGCTGTACTATTGGTGTGAGTTGTTTTTGTTCTAAGCCTGCAATGGCTTGAATGCAGAGTTTTGCACCCATATCAGCAAGTTTGTCATGTAGGCTAAGGGTAGTGTCTTGATCTTCAATTGGTAGGCTATCATGTAGCAACATATCGCCAGTATCTAGACCAATATTCATCTGCATAATGGTTACGCCCGTATGGCTATCACCTTTTTCAATGGCTCTATGAATAGGGGCAGCACCTCGCCACCGTGGTAATAAAGAAGCATGAATATTGATGCAACCTAAAGCTGGTGCGTCAAGAGCCCATTGGGGCAGAATAAGGCCATAAGCGGCCACTACCATTAGTTGAGCCCCTTTTTGAATCGCTTCATGAATGGCTTGCTGTCCTATCAGAGCTTGATCAGGGTATTTGCCGTCTAGTTTTAAACTAATCGGTTGTGCCACTGTTATAGAGTGTTCTAAGGCTTTATTTTTGACTGCAGAAGGGGTTAAAGCAAGCCCCCGTCCAGCAGGCCTGTCGGGTTGGGTCAATACTAAGACAATCTCATGCCCTGCTGCAATCAGTTGTTCAAGGGCAATACTGGCAAATTCGGGCGTACCCGCAAAAATGAGTTTCATGGGCAAGCCGTGTAGTGAGGTTATTTATTGGCGCGTAATTTTTCTTTTTGCGCTTTTAACAATTTAGAAGTAATACGATTACGTTTAAGTGGTGATAAATAATCAACAAAAACTTTGCCTAATAAATGATCTAATTCATGTTGAATACAAATGGCTAATAGCCCATCGGCTTGATATTTTTGTAATTGACCGTGTTGA
>JALQUL010000429.1 GCA_023260735.1 Limnohabitans sp.
ATCCCACCTTTGCTAATTCGGCCAAAGCAGCAGGGCTAACATCTAAACTTAAATCTTGTTGTGCCAGCCTAGTCACTAAAATTTGAATTTGAATTTTTGCAATGTCTTGGATATGACCTGCATTTAATGCGTGGAAAACCACTGTTTCATCAATACGGTTTAAAAACTCTGGTCTAAAATGATTTTTTAACTCCTCCCAAACCGCTTCTTTAATATCTTCAGAGTCTTGGCCCACCATACTTTGAATCATATGCGAACCAATATTACTGGTCATCACAATGACGGTATTTTTAAAATCTACCGTACGACCTTGACCATCGGTTAAGCGGCCATCATCTAACACCTGTAATAAAATATTAAAGACGTCTGGATGGGCTTTTTCTACTTCATCTAACAAAATCACACTATACGGTTTACGGCGAACTGCTTCGGTTAAATAACCACCTTCTTCGTAGCCCACATAACCAGGAGGCGCACCAATTAAACGCGCCACCGAATGTTTTTCCATGAACTCACTCATATCAATTCGAATGAGATGATCTTCACTATCAAACATAAACGAGGCTAAAGCCTTACATAATTCGGTTTTACCCACACCCGTAGGACCTAAAAACATAAATGAGCCTGTTGGTCGATTAGGGTCTGACAAACCAGAGCGTGAGCGACGAATCGCACTGGCTACGGCGACAATAGCTTCTTCTTGCCCTACCACACGTTGATGTAATTTGCCTTCCATTTGCAATAATTTATCACGATCGCCTTGCATGAGTTTAGATACTGGAATACCCGTTGCACGAGCTACCACCTCGGCAATTTCTTCTGCTCCAACTTCAGTTCTAAGCAGCCTTGGTGCAGCACCAGGCACAGCCTGAGTTTCTTTGGCCTTGGCTTCTTTTAATTGCTTTTCCAATTCTGGTAATTTGCCGTATTGCAATGGTGCCACCTTATCAAACTCACCCTTACGAGTAAGCTCTTCAATTTGATATCGTAATTTATCAATGGCTTCCATGATTTGTGCAGAGCCCAAGGCTTGTGCTTTTTCTGCTTTCCAAATTTCGTCTAAATCAGAGACTTCGCGTTCTAATTTTTCGATTTCGTCTTCAATAAGTTCAAGTCGTTTTAGAGAAGCTTCATCTTTTTCTTTGCGAATGGCTTCACGCTCAATTTGTAATTGAATTACACGGCGGTCTAACTTATCTAAAATTTCTGGTTTAGAGTCGAGCTCTATTTTAATTTTAGAGGCGGCTTCGTCAATTAAATCGATGGCTTTGTCGGGTAAAAATCGATCCGTAATATAACGATTGCTGAGTTCAGCAGCAGCCACAATAGCGGGGTCGGTAATTTCTACACCATGATGTACTTCGTATTTTTCTTTGAGGCCACGCAATATAGCAATGGTGGCTTCGACTGAAGGCTCACCCACCAATATTTTTTGAAATCTACGCTCTAGTGCCGCATCTTTTTCAATGTATTTACGATATTCATCTAGGGTAGTAGCGCCTACACAATGCAATTCACCCCTAGCCAAAGCAGGCTTGAGCATATTACCAGCATCCATGGCACCTTCGCCTTTACCAGCCCCTACCATCGTGTGTAACTCATCAATAAATACAATGGTTTGACCCTCGTCTTTGGCCAAGTCTTTTAATACCGTTTTTAAACGCTCCTCAAATTCACCCCTAAATTTTGCACCGGCTAACAAAGCGGCCATATCAAGGCTTAACACTCGTTTTCCTTTGAGTGAGTCGGGCACCTCACCAGCTACAATTCGTTGGGCCAATCCCTCTACAATGGCAGTTTTACCTACGCCTGGTTCACCAATTAACACGGGGTTGTTTTTACTACGGCGTTGCAACACTTGAATCGCACGACGAATTTCGTCGTCACGACCAATAACAGGGTCAAGTTTACCCATGCGAGCCCGCTCGGTTAAATCAAGACAATATTTTTTAAGTGATTCACGTTGATCTTCTGCATCGGCAGAGTCAACTGTCTCGCCACCTCTCACCGAGGTAATGGCCGCTTCTAAAGCAGCGCGCTTTAGACCTGCGTCTTTAGCCACTTTAGCCAAATCTGTTTTGGCCTCTGATAAGGCCAATAAAAACAATTCAGCCGCAATATATTGATCGCCTCGTTTAATACCTTCTTTTTCAGATTGCTGTAACAAGCTGACTAAATCTCTTCCTACTGAAACCTGCTCTTGTCCCTGTACTTTAGGCAATTTTTGCAACTGGGCTTGGGCAGATGCTTGCAAAGCATTTACATTAACACCCGCCTTTTGTAGCAACGATTTGGGACCATTATCTTGACCCAACATGGCCAATAAAACATGAACAGGCTCGATGTAGGCATGGTCATTACCCAATGCCAAGCTTTGTGCGTCTGATAAGGCTTCTTGAAATTTTGTGGTGAATTTGTCGGTTCTCATAAAAAACTCCTCATTTTTAAACTGAGGAGTACTTGATTGCCAACTAAGAAATTTCAAGTGCTTTTTGAAAGTTCTTATTGTGAACTTGATTTTTATCAAGCAAACTTAAGATGAGTTTTACAGGCTATTGAAATGGCATTAAAAGTCCATAAATGTTAAAATTTATTATTTAAGTAAAACTATATAAAAAGCTCTACTGTTTTGTTAAGTGAATGAACGGCCTAGTAAATTTTAAAACCCTTAACCAAGTGAATTGCCCAATACAGCTATCAAAAGACAATCAACGCTTATTCATGCAGTAAATGCAAGTAAAGTAAGCATTTGCGTAAAAGATGGACATTTTTAGTCAATTGGATCCATTATTCCACAGCGTTTTTCGCCTCTATACCCCACCTGGCTAGGGCTTTATCATCACTTACTCGTGCATCTACCCAGTGGCTACCACTGGCAGTTTGTTCTTTTTTCCAAAAAGGAGCTTGCGTTTTTAAATAATCCATTAAAAACTCACAAGCTAAAAAACTTTGCCCACGATGCATAGAAGTAACCGCCACCAACACAATATTGTCTAGAGGGGCTAATGGACCAACCCTATGAATGACTCGTGCACCCAATATATCAAACTTTTTAAAAGCTTCATCTATCATGGTTTCGATAGATTTTTCAGTCATGCCAGGATAATGTTCTAACTCTAAAATTTGTACATCTTGACCGTCATTAAAATCTCGTGCCACACCTAAAAAGCTACAAATAGCGCCTACTTTGGCATTTTGATTATGCAAAATTTTAAGTTCAGTCGACACATCAAAGTCAGCAGTTTGAATCAACACTCTGGGCATAAAATTTTGCATATAAAACATGGTTAACCACCCGTTACTGGAGGGAAAAATGCCAACTCAGCACCTTCAGTTAAAGGGGTGTCTGGGCTGCTAATTAATAGTTGATTAAAAGCCATTCTAAGGGCTTTATTACTACTCAACGCTGTTGCGTAGGGGTCGCCCTTGGCAATTAACTCGGCTTTTAATTGTCCTACGGTAAGCGCCTCGGTATGAATTATTTCCTGCGAGTGGCCCATCACTTCTCTAATGGAAGCAAAATATTTAACTGTAACTTGCATTAAAAAATTCCCGCTAAATCAAGGCAACGAACCACATCACCTTGACGAATAATTTGTGAACCTGGATTATCTAATAAAGAATTAGCCCAAACCATAGAGGTAAGCACTGCTGAACTTTGATTAGGGAACAACTCAAGTTGGCCATTTTCGTTGCGTTTTACTCTTAAAAACTCACGGCGCTTATCGGGTTTTAACCAATCAAAATTGGCAACCGCTTGGAAATATTGAGGACTCACATGATGAGCACCTTGTAGCGCCAATAAAAATGGTCTAACTAATAAAATAAAGGTCACAAAACTAGACACTGGGTTACCAGGTAATCCAATAAAATGACAATTATTAGATTTAAACTCGTTGGCGGAGCGTTTAATTTGCCCATAGGCAAACGGCTTGCCAGGCTTCATTGAAATTTGCCATAAATCGAGCTGACCCAAGCTTTGTACAGCAGGCTTGATATGATCTTCCTCGCCAACTGAAACACCGCCACTAGTAAGAACTAAATCATGCTGCAAAGCCGCTTGCTGCAAAGCTTCAATTGTTTTTTCACGATTATCAGGAACAATCCCTAAATCAGTTACTACCGCACCTGCTTTTTCTAACAGTACTTTTAAGAAAAATCGATTAGAGTTAAATATGGCGCCAGGTTTTAAATCTTGTGGCGCACAATCTCCTGGCATGACCAATTCATCGCCGG
>JALQUL010000431.1 GCA_023260735.1 Limnohabitans sp.
CATTAACCATGTTAATGTTAGGTGGTGTTTTGGCGTTGTTAATTCGCTTAGAGTTATTTCAACCTGGTTTGCAATTTGTGAACCCTGAGTTATTTAACTCACTTACCACTATGCATGGTTTGATTATGGTGTTTGGCGCCATCATGCCTGGTTTTGTGGGTTTTGCTAACTGGATGTTGCCTTTGCAAATCGGTGCATCCGACATGGCATTTGCCCGTATGAATAACTTTAGTTTCTGGTTAATGATCCCAGCGGCCTTAATGTTGGCAGGTTCATTCTTTATGCCTGGCGGTGCACCATCTGCAGGCTGGACACTCTATGCACCATTAACATTGCAAATGGGCCCATCCATGGATGCAGGTATTTTTGCCATGCATATTTTGGGTGCCAGTTCTATTATGGGCTCTATTAACATTATTGTGACCATTCTTAACATGCGCGCCCCTGGCATGACACTCATGAAAATGCCTATGTTTGCATGGACATGGTTAATTACGGCTTATTTATTGATTGCGGTTATGCCTGTTTTAGCAGGTGCCATCACTATGACTCTCACAGACCGTCATTTTGGTACTAGCTTCTTTAATCCAGCGGGTGGCGGTGACCCAGTGATGTATCAACATATTTTCTGGTTCTTCGGACATCCAGAGGTTTACATCATGATTTTGCCTGCCTTTGGTATTATTAGCCAAGTAGTTCCGGCTTTCGCACGTAAGCGTTTATTCGGCTATGCGTCAATGGTTTATGCAACATCTTCAATTGCGATTCTCAGCTTTATTGTTTGGGCGCATCACATGTTTGCGACTGGTATGCCAGTAACAGGTCAGTTATTCTTTATGTATGCGACTATGTTAATTGCGGTACCAACAGCAGTTAAAATCTTTAACTGGATTGCGACTATGTGGCAAGGTTCCATGACCTTTGAAACTCCAATGTTGTTTGCAGTCGGATTTATTTTCGTGTTTACCATGGGTGGTTTCACAGGCTTATTCTTGGCTATGGCACCTATTGATATTCAATTGCAAGATACCTACTATGTGGTGGCTCACTTCCATTATGTATTGGTTGCAGGTTCATTGTATGCAATGTTCTCTGGTGCCTACTATTGGTTACCAAAATGGTCTGGGGTCATGTATTCCGAGACCCGTGGCAAAATTCACTTCTGGTGGTCACTCATTTCTTTCAACGTTACCTTCTTCCCAATGCACTTCTTGGGCTTAGCCGGAATGCCACGTCGTTACGTTGACTATCCAATGCAATTCGCTGATTTTAATGCGGTAGCTTCTATTGGTGGTTTGTTCTTCGGTTTGGCACAGGTTTACTTTATTGTGGCTATTGTGATTCCATGTATGCGTGGCAAGGGCGAAAAAGCACCACAAAAACCATGGGAAGCAGCCGAGGGTCTTGAGTGGGAAGTTCCTTCTCCAGCACCGTTCCATACTTTTGAAACTCCACCGAAATTAAACGCTGATGCAAATCGCATCATTGCTTAACTATTAACTCACATTCAATAAGGTTGACCCAATGACACCTGAACAAAAACGTAAAAATCGCAATATGGCCTTAACCCTTCTTTCGGTCGTTATCGTGTTTTTTATTGGCTTCATGGTCAAATCAGCCTTATTAGGTAGGTAATTTTAAATGGCTAAAAAATTGCACGACATTCAAATGCTGGGCAAACTAGTGGTAATTACCCTAGGGATGTTTGCTTTTGCTTATGCTATGGTGCCTTTGTATCAAGCCATTTGTGAATTTACGGGAGTTAATATTTTAGCTTTAGGTGAAAAAAGCATACCAGGAAGCCCTTCTTATAACGGTGCAAAACCCGGTGCTACCAACACTCAGGTCGATTTATCTCGTACCATAACAGTCGAACTAGATGCTAATTCTCGTGGTCCTTGGAGCTTTAAACCTGCTCAAAGTTCCATCAAAGTGCATCCTGGAGAAATTGCTACTGTTATGTATGATTTTCAAAATATTCAAAATCGTCGTATGAGTGCTCAAGCTATTCCGAGTTATGCCCCTAAGCAGGCAGCGGCTCATTTTAATAAGTTAGAGTGTTTCTGTTTCCAGCAATATGCCTTAGAGCCAGGTGAAATTAAGAAGTGGCCTGTCGTGTTTGTTATTGATCCAAAAATTTCTAAAGATGTGCATACTATTACTTTATCGTATACATTTTTTGAGGTAGGAAGTAAAACACCAGCAGCACCATTAGCTGCTTCACCGGCATTATTTGTTAAAGGCTTAATGTGACGCAAGAAGAGAAAGATTTAACCAAACGACTTTCTATTGGCAGAACCATTTCGGCAGTAGCTTGGTCATTTTTAGGTGTACGGGCAAACGCTGAACATGCTGAAGATATGAAACGACTGAATCCGTTTTATGTCATTTTGGTCGGAATTGTCGCTTGTTTGTTATTGGTAGTGGGTTTAATGGTTTTAGTTAAATTTATAGTGTTGCAGTGAACAAATAACTTTGTTTTTACAAGTTATTTGTCTATAAAATTTTTTAAATTAGAGTGATGTAAACGGAGAAGAAATGAGTTCCTCAACAACAGGCGCAACGCCATATTATTTTGTACCTGGTGAGTCACGCCATCCTGCGTTGGCTGCATTAGGTTTGTTCTTTGTTATTTTAGGTGCTGGCCAATGGATTAACGGCTCTACATGGGGTGCTTATGCCTTAGCCGGTGGTATGTTATTTTGGTTCTGGGTACTATATCAATGGTTTGGTGATGCAATTCGTGAAAGCGAGAGCGGTCAGTACAGCCGTAAAATCGATATTTCTTATCGTTGGAGCATGACTTGGTTTATTTTTTCTGAAGTGATGTTCTTCGGTGCTTTTTTTACTGCATTGTGGTGGGCTCGTTCACATTCAGTACCTGCATTGGGTAGTCTTGATAATGCTCTAATTTGGCCAGGTTTTCAGGCTGCATGGCCAAGCGTAGTGGCTGGAGCGACTGGTTCACCTGCTGGCATTGTTGAACCCTTTACTACTATGGGCCCGTTCTGGTTACCTACTATTAATACTGCATTATTGTTAACTTCAGGTGTAACACTTACTATTGCACATCATGCATTGGTAGCCGACAACCGTGCTAAAACAATCAAGTTTATGTGGTTGACAGTCATTTTAGGCGCTATTTTCTTAGTAGTTCAAGGTATTGAATATTCACATGCCTATTCAGATTACAACTTAAAACTAACCTCTGGTATTTATGGCTCTACATTCTTTATGTTGACCGGATTCCATGGTTTCCACGTTTTTGTTGGCATGCTCATGTTATTGTTCATCACTTTACGTTTACAAAAAGGTCATTTCACAAAAGATAAGCATTTTGGATTCGA
>JALQUL010000442.1 GCA_023260735.1 Limnohabitans sp.
CCTGGACTCTACCAACTGAGCTACAGCCACCGTTTGAAGCTGTTATTGTAATAGCTTTTTTGCCTGTTTTTACATACATACAAAAAAATTAATTAAAAATTTTCAAATACTTTTATGATTTTTTGCGAATAAAAGTGATAAAAGTAGAATGAAAGGTGCAACAATAACACCCCGGCTTTTATAAATCCCACTCCACATACACCTATTTAGCATTCATTGCTAAAACTAGAGGTTTCTTCATGACTTTACGATTTTACAACTCTCTCACACGCACGGTTGATGATTTTCAGCCCTTACACCCAGGTAAAGTAGGCATGTATGTCTGCGGCATGACGGTGTATGATTTGTGCCATTTGGGCCATGCACGCATGATGATGGCCTTTGATATTATTCAGCGATGGTTAAGAGCTAGTGGCTACGAGGTCACCTATGTTAGAAATATAACGGACATTGATGACAAAATCATTAAACGTGCAGTAGAGCGTGGCATAACGATTAGGCAGCTCACCAATGAAATGGTCAAGGCTATGCATCAAGATACCGCTGCCCTTGGTATTTTGCCCCCTGACCAAGAGCCACGGGCCACCGAATTTGTGCCGCAAATGCTCTCTATTATTAGCCAACTGCAAAAAAAGGGTTTGGCCTATCAGTCAGCCGATGGCGACGTCAATTACTCTGTTCGCTCCTTTAAAGGTTACGGCAAATTAAGTGGCAAAAGTCTTGACGAATTACGTGCAGGTGAACGAGTGGCCGTATTGGGTGACAAGCAAGATCCGTTGGACTTTGTTTTATGGAAGTCTGCTAAAGCCGATGAGCCCCAAGACGCTAAATGGGATAGTCAATACGGTGTAGGTCGGCCTGGTTGGCACATTGAATGCTCTGCAATGAGTTGCGCTGCCTTAGGCGAAACTTTTGATATTCATGGTGGTGGTGCTGATTTGCAATTTCCTCATCATGAAAACGAAATTGCCCAAAGCGAAGGCGCTTCTGGCAAACCGTTGGCCAATTATTGGGTACACAATGGATTTGTACGTGTGGACGACGAAAAAATGTCTAAAAGTTTAGGTAACTTTTTTACTATTCGCGAAATCTTAGCTAAGTTTGACCCCGAAACCGTACGCTTCTTTATGGTGCGTGTGCAATACCGCACAGCGCTTAATTACAGCGATGTTCACCTCAACGATGCTAAAGCTTCATTAAAGCGTCTATACACTGCTTTAAGCCTTTGCCCGCCTAATCAAGATGTACAAATCGATTGGCAAAATAATCCGTATGCACAGCGTTTTAAAGCCGCAATGGACGATGATTTTGGTACGCCAGAAGCGATTGCAGTATTATTTGAATTAGCCGCATTAGCCAATAAAACGCAAGACCCAGAGGCTTCTGGTTATTTGCTCAAACTAGGCGCTATTTTAGGTTTGTTGCAAACCCCAGCCGATGAATATTTAAAAGCCGGTGCGGGCCTTGGTGATGAACAAATTCAAGCTCTAATACAAAACCGTGCTGAAGCCAAACAAAACAAAGATTTTGCCCGAGCCGATCAAATTCGCAAAGACCTTTTAGCTCAAGGAATTGTACTGAAAGATTCTGTACAAGGCACTACTTGGGAGGTTTCCGTATGACGCTTGTCTGCAGTTATTTTTGCATTCAAGTGTGCAGTGATTTCAAGCAAAACCAAACAAGTTGGGTAGGTTAATAAAATGGTACTAGTGAATACACCCGATGGGGTGACGCCGCCATTTTGGGCAGATGCATGTAAGCATCTCATGAAAAAAGATCGGGTCATGAAGCGCCTCATACCAAAGTTTGGTAGTGCTTGTTTACAGTCGCGTGGTGACCCTTTTGTTACCCTTGCCAGAAGCATAGTCGGGCAACAAATTTCAGTAAAGGCTGCCCAAACTATTTGGGAGCGTTTTATTGCGCTTATGCCGGAAGTTACTCCTACTGACTTATTGCGTTTAAAAATCGAAGATATGCGTAGCGCAGGGCTAAGCGCCAGAAAAGTAGAATATTTAGTTGATTTAGCTGTGCATTTTGATGGCGGAAAACTTCATGCCCATGATTGGGCTAGCATGGATGATGAAGCCATCATTACCGAGCTAATAGATATTCGTGGAGTAGGGCGGTGGACTGCAGAAATGTTTTTAATTTTTCATTTAATGCGACCTAATGTATTACCCCTAGATGACGTTGGTTTGATC
>JALQUL010000454.1 GCA_023260735.1 Limnohabitans sp.
GTCGCTGACTGAGAAGTGTGATCAGCATGATAAAATAATTGAGGGCATGAATGCCAAACATGAGAGGATCAGGATAAATATAAATGCCAGTCACGAGGAGAAGATCCAAAATATTAATCTTGAATGGGAAAAGAAACAGGCCATAATGATTTTGGTTTTAACAATGCCCCTTATATTGACAGAAGTTATGTGGCCCTTGGTGTAGGCGATGTTGACAACGATACATTTAACGATATTTTATGGCGCAATAGTCAAGGCGTTTCTTTTATATCATTTATGTTTTATAGCTTTGAAGTTTACCGAACCGACGATTTTGCTATTTCTCCAAAATTATTATCAGTAGGTTCAGCCGATTTCAATGGTGATGGATTTAATGATTTTGTATTCCAAAATAAGGCCGGTACTTTAACAATGCTTTATCTGTCATCTAGAGTGGCCCTCTTTGAGTCTTTTGGAGCTCTACCTAAAAACTTTTTAGCTGTAGCGGTAGGAGACTATAACGGAGATAAAGACCCCGATATTTTGTTAAAAAATATTAAAACAGGTGCTTTAGCGATTATGTTAGATGCGGCCAATCCTAAACAGAAAGTGCTTTATAGTGTGGCCAATAATGTAGTTATTCCTAAAAACCATACTATTTTGGCCCCAGGTGACTACGATGGTGATGGTAAAGACGATGTAATGACTCGTAATACAAGCACCACAGAAATCACTCGCTTTAACGTTGCTTTTAACACCAATAATGTAGTTTGGAGTAAAACTTTATTGAGTGGTAAAGTACCTATGGCTTATGAAAATAAATTTTAAATAGATATCCTACTATTAAAAAATAGCGAATTTTTAAATACAAGACAAACACCATCTGTCACAAAAATAGATGGTGTTTTTTTATATATAAAACGTATTTAAAATTAATTAATAATTTATTGTGATGTTTTTAAGTGCTAGTTTTACATGAGGTAAACGGCTAGTAATCTCTCTATTTGAAAACACTTGTAGCCACACAATTACATCCAATTTGTAACTTTAATATGACAAATTTGATGGTTTTGTTATAATATAGTCTTAATATTTTGTTTTTGGGTGAAATTTAAGTTAATTTTCTTTAACAAAATTACGCAATGTAAAACAACTACTTATATTAAAAATTTACTTAGTAATTATTTTCATTGCTTAAGTCCTGCATAAAATTTGGGGAGATAAAAATGTCAAATTCAATCACCAGTAAGCAGTTATTACAAAAAGCCTGTATTTCCGTTGCAATTTTGTCACTATTTGCATGTGGTGGAGATTTACCACAATCCAATACTGTAAATAGCAAATTATCACCATCCAACGAGTTAGCTACTACTTCTCAGTTATTAGCGTATTCCTCTTTAGGTGTTTCAGATGGCGAAAACCTAATCCCTGCTTCAGCGCAAGAACTAGCAGATATCAAAGAGGCTGAGGCTAGTTTTCAAATTGTTGCGGCACAAGAAAGTAATATAGACGGTTTTATTGTTCACTATAAACCAGCAGTTACCGGTACCAACAGCACTAATAGCTCAGAACTAGAATCAAAATCAACTGTAGTTACCTCAGACCTATCCGCTAAGCAACTCGCTCGAACTGCTTTAGTACAATATAACCAAGCGGGTAAATCTTTAGGGCTTGCAGTTCAGTCAACTCAAGTACAGTTAAGCGAGGGCACAGAGCTTCGCCTTAACAAAAGCATTACCTTGCAACAAGCCACTGACTTCAGCAATAAGTTAATGGCCACCGACAACCGTATTCAATCTATTGAACCCAACGTACTGTTTCAGTCGGCAGCTCTTATTCCAGGCCAGCAAGTTGCAGATCGTAAATATTTTGACCAATGGGGGTTAAATCAATTTAGTAATACTTTCGCAACTAGCTCCAAAAAATTTGGTATTAACCAAGAGCAAGCTTGGATTAAAACTACTGGCGAAACCATTGGCTTAATAAATACTGGTGCACCAGTAGTGGTGGCAGTTTTAGATACAGGTAAAAAAGATCATGAAGACTTAAGCAGTCAGTATTTGCCAGGTTTTGATTTTGTTAGTAATGCCAAAACATCAAAAGATAATGATGGTTACGATGAAGCTCCAACTGACCCCGGCGATGACTACGTAGCAAAGTTTTGTGGTAATAAAACCAGTCGCGCAACTCCTACGTGGCACGGTACTCAAGTGGCTAGTGTAATTGCAGCCCTC
>JALQUL010000106.1 GCA_023260735.1 Limnohabitans sp.
TGCAAGTGACTTAAAATACGCGGAAGCAGTTGTTTCAAGTTGTTTGCCACGGCATTGTTGCTTGCAATTAAACACCACTGAGTGCCTTCAATAGGCCCAGCCTGCAAGGTGGTGTGTAGCGCTTTTGGTAATATTTCAAAAGTGGTTTTAAGGTATTGCCCAGACAACTGCGCTCTTTTAATGAGTTCGGCTAATGTTGGAGCATTTTCTATCGCTTCATCAACAGTGACGGTAAAAGGGCTAGTGTTCATGATTTAACGGGAGTTGGTATTCGTATGCAATTGATTATCACCGATGCTTGGTTAGCCAAGACAAAAACAGTTCATCTAGGTGGTTTTAAACTCAGTTTAATTGGCTTTGTATTCGTGGTTTCATTAATTACGTTTGGTGGCTTTTTACACACATGGGTTTATTCATCCGGTTTGGTCGATAAAATGGTTTCGCTTGGTATTCTTAATTCAAGTCCAATAGCTACAGTGGCTACGGGCAGTGTGAACGAGCGCTATGTCAAAGAAAATTTAGCAGCATTGGCTCAAAAATTAGGCGATTTACAAGCTAGAGTAGACCAAGTGGAATCTTTAGCACAACGTGTTTCTGGCCTAGCAGGTGTACCATTAAAAGAAACGACCAACTCATTAGGCAAAGGAGGTTTATTTTTACCTCCTTCTGAATTGGGCATTGAGCATCTGGATGCTTTGATCAATCAAATGGATGAAAAATCCAGCCAATATTTAGACCATTTAACTGTCGTGGAAAGTACATTATTTGATCAAAAAATTAAAAAAATGATGTTACCGACACAAAGACCTGTAGCAAATGCTTTAATTGGATCTAAGTTTGGCTGGAGAGCTGATCCCTTTAATGGCAAAACTTCTTTACACACAGGTCTTGATTTTGCAGCGCCAATAGGAACGCCTATTATGGCTGCAGCGGTTGGCTCTGTAGTAACTTCAGAGCACCATTACGCTTATGGCAATATGGTGGAAATTGATCATGGTAATGATTTGGTTACTCGTTATGCCCACGCTTCTAAAATACTGGTTAAAAAGGGTGATTTGGTAAAGCGTGGTCAAGTTATTGCTTTAGTGGGTAGTACCGGTCGCTCAACAGGTCCTCATTTACATTTTGAAGTGATGATGCAGGGACAATTCCAAGACCCATCAAGATTCCTAGCAACTTCTGAAAAATTGATGCCTAATACTATCAGTCAAAAATAAAATTAGGCCCTTAGAGTCAGATAAAATGATTTTGGGTCAACTTTTTACCAATTTAGACGTTGAACATGGATGCAAATGTTCAATTTCTAATCAAATTTGATTCGCTGGAGAGTAAAATCTCGTTAATAACTTAGGCGTCGGTATTGCAAGTGCAAAAAGTGGCACCAATTAACGGCATTCATTAATATTTTAGGCTCAACATCCCGCTGAACCCGTTCAGTGGGTATATATGCATACAAATGGCAAGCAATTTTTTAACTAAGCTTTTCGGCAGCCGTAACGACCGAACGATTAAGCAATATCGCAAAATCGTTAATCAAATTAATGCACTTGAAAAACCTTTTGAGGCATTAACAGAAGAACAATTAAAAGCTAAAACGGTTGACTTTAAACAACGTGTAGCCAATGGTACATCTTTAGATGATATTTTGGTAGAAGCTTTTGCTTTGGTGCGAGAGGGCTCCAAGCGCGTTTTAAAAATGCGTCATTTTGACGTACAAATGTTGGGTGGTATTGCCTTGCATAAAGGCAAAGTAGCCGAAATGGGAACTGGTGAAGGTAAAACCTTAACCTCAACTCTTGCTATTTATCTTAATGCCCTAAGTGGTAAAGGTGTGCATGTAGTAACCGTCAACGATTACCTCGCAAAAAGAGATGCTCAAGACATGGGCCGTCTTTATAATTATTTAGGTTTATCAGTAGGCATTAACTTACCCACTTATAACCGAGACGAGAAAAAAGCAGCCTATTCATCTGATGTGACCTACGGCACCAACAATGAATACGGCTTCGATTATCTT
>JALQUL010000122.1 GCA_023260735.1 Limnohabitans sp.
AGGCTCTTGCAGCATTCTCACGTAGAGTGTGGGTACGCCCATAAACACAGTGGCTCTAGGAAAATGCTGAATAATATTTTTAGCCACAAATTGTGAGTGCCACAAAATAGTACTACCGTTAATAAAGGCCGCATGCAAGGCCACAAATAAACCGTGCACATGAAAAATAGGCAAAGCATGAATTAATACATCGCCTTTTTGCCAGCCCCAATAGTCTTTTAAAATTTGTGCGTTGCTTAGTAAATTATGGTGACTTAGCATGGCTCCTTTGCTTCTGCCGGTGGTACCACTGGTATATAAAATAGCCGCTAAGTCGTCGGGCTTGTTATGGGTCACTATATGATTGTCAGAGCAATGGCTCGCTCTGTCAAGCAAAGTTCCGGTTCGATCATCATTTAAGGTAAAAACATATTCAACACCAGCAATAAAACTTAATTTGCTTAACCATGAAAAGTTTTTACTGGTACACACTACTACAGCAGGTTCTGCATTGCGAATAAAATAATCTAGTTCAGCCGATTGGTAAGCTGTGTTAAGCGGTAAAAAAACATAACCGGCCCTTAAAGTGGCCAAATATAAAATTACCGCTTCAACCGATTTATCTACCTGAACCGCAATTCTAGAACCTTTCGCAATATCTAAACTATCTAAATAATTGGCCATCATGGCACTAGCACGGTGTAAATCTTGCCAAGTGTAAAACAAGCCATCAGAGGTTTCGATTGCAACTGTCGATTGCGTGATTAACTCGCTACTCAATAAATTAGCGTAAAGATTAAAATTGTGTTCTCTCATATATAAAGCCTTCGCTAAAAATAAGCTACAAAGACAAAAATGCGATTTAGAAAAAAATCTTGGCATTCCGCCCGACCCAAAAAGGTGGTTTAAATGAATGCAATGCTATATTGATATTTCAAAATGCCATACTACCGCCAACTTCTTTTTTTAATGCTTGAAGTTGAATACATAAAAATTGCCCTTTATCTTGAGTATAAAACTTTTATTGCAAAAATTTTTTTACCCAAACAGCCAATAAAAATATTACCTATGTGGCACTTCTTAGATTCCACTTAACAAAAAACCCCTTTAAAAACGGTTTAATTTATTTTTTATGTTCTCATAATCAACATTTACATAGGAACACAGCGTCAAAAGGTCTTGTTTTTCTATTGTTATTGCTATTGCTAACTGAGTTGAAAAGTCTAAGTTTTAAGATAACAATAACCCTATCAAAATGGCAAAATTTTAGGCATAATTATCCGCTTATAGACGCTTAGTAATCATCAGCAAAATAAGTAATTTTAGATCTAGCTCCCAACCACATTTATGATTAGGACTGGGTTGACCTAGGTTATTGACCTATTCGTCCAATACAAACCTAGTCCTGTATGCCAATTTTGAGTTTGGCTTTAACTTGCCGAACAATTGGGCGCTTCTAATAACACACCAACACGTTGAAAAATCTTTAAAGTGACTTTTAAAAAAGCACCTTAATCAATTCGTTCAGGTAAGATATCAAAAGTTAAAAAGTAGTTTACATCAATCACCCTCAAAATTAGCCCCCAATAGCCAATTTTTCCTTCATACTATTTTAAAAATGGAGTTTTTTATGCATCGTGTTGCCATCAGTAGTACCGGTATTTATATTCCACCATTTACAATCACTAATGCAGAATTGGTGGAAAGTTTTAACCAATATGTAGAACTTTTTAATAATGAAAATGCCGATGCTATAGCCAACGGTACAGTCAATGCACTTGCTCCTTCTAGCGTTGAATTTATCTATAAAGCCTCTGGCATAGAACAACGTTATGTGGTAGAAAAAACTGGCATTTTAGACCCCAATCGTATGCGGCCAAAATTACAAGCTCGCCCTGACACAGAAATCAGCTTAATGGCCGAGACGGCTGTTATCGCAGCTCAAGAAGCGCTTCAAAAAGCTGGTAAAACTGCAACCGACATCGACATGGTGATTTGCTCTAGTGCCAATATGCAAAGGGCTTATCCTGCAATGGCCATTGAAATCCAATCTGCCCTTGGTATTAAAGGCTTTGGCTTTGATATGAATGTGGCTTGCTCATCGGCCACTTTTGGCATTGAAATGGCCGTTAATTCAATCAAATCTGGGGCAGCAAAAGCAGTATTAATGGTCAACCCAGAACTCACCTCTTCTCACTTAGCTTGGAAAGATCGTGACTGCCATTTTATTTTTGGTGATGTGTGTACTGCCGTTATCATTGAACGTCTAGAAAATGCGCCAGCAGGTTCCTTTGAAGTGCTTAGCACTCAATGCATGACTTCTTATTCAAATAATATACGTAACAATTCTGGCTTTATGTCGCGCTCTGAAGATCGCAACCCAGATGACCGTGATCAATTGTTTTATCAGGAAGGCCGCAAAGTATTTAAAGAGGTTTGCCCCCTAGCGGCTGAGCATATCAGCTCTCACCTTGCGGTGCATGGCTACACTCCTCACGATGTCAAACGTTTTTGGTTACACCAAGCCAATATGGCCATGAACCAATTTATTACCCGAAAAATGTTAGGCCGAGACGCAACAGCCGAAGAAGCCCCTATTATTTTGAATGAGTTTGCCAATACCGCATCGGCAGGGTCGATTATTTCTTTCCACCGCAATCATGAGACTATTCAGGCAGGTGAAGTAGGAGTGATTTGCTCTTTTGGTGCCGGCTATTCAATTGGTAGTGTGGTGGTAAAACGTTTACCATAAAGCATCTGCCTTCAGCACAACCACCAAACTACAGAGTTGAGGATTGAAAAAATTGTCATTGAACAGCGCAACTGAGACTTTAAAATTAAACAAAAAAAGTAGGGTGTGGGTTCCTGCTGGGAATTGGCCTACAGTGCTTGATTTTTTAGTAAATCAGTTTGCGCATATTCCTGTGCCAGAATGGCAATCTCGCTTAGCTCTAGGGCTAGTGAGTTGCACTGATCAACAACTAAATAGCCGTGTGTTGTCTGCCAATGACAGCTGCCCTTACCTCACCCATATTGAATACTTTAGGCAAGTAGCGCAAGAGCCTACTGTGCCTTTTGAAGAAACAATTATTTTTGAAAATGAACAAATTGTGGTGGCCGATAAACCACATTTTTTACCCGTTACGCCTGTGGGTGCATTTGTAGAAAATACCTTGCAAAGTCGCTTGCAAAAAAAATTAAACACTCCTAATTTGCAAGTCGTGCACCGCCTTGATCGTGAAACTGCAGGCTTGGTTTTATTAGTGAAAAATCCGCAACACCGAGACGCCTACCAGGCTTTATTTAGAA
>JALQUL010000132.1 GCA_023260735.1 Limnohabitans sp.
TCCACTGGCCAACTTAGGTAGGTATTTTTGTTTTTGTTCTTCGGTGCCGTAATGCAAAATATAGGGAGCCACAATTTCATTGTGTAAATTAAAGCCAATACCCGTAAAACCTGCACTTGCCAATTCCTCAAATTGAATAAGGGCGTATATTTTATCGGCATCTGAGCCACCATAGGCTTCTGGCAGGGTGGGGCATAAAAACCCATTTTTACCCGCCTTACTCCATACCGCTCTATCAACAAAACCTTGCTCCTCCCATTGAGCATGGAAAGGGGCTATTTCTTTGTCAATAAAGCGCTTAAAACTATCTCTAAAGGCAATATGTTCAGGACTAAATAAACTACGCTCAATCATGATGTAACCCTTAATAAAAACTCAAATCTATTGAAAAAAACTCACGCAAAAAAACTTGTTACCCGCTCATCAAACCATCAATAGCGAGCTTGCAAATGTTTCAGGTCAAGTCAAAAATAATCTTAAAAAATAGATTATTTCGGTTACTAGTACAAACCCCTGTCACCAAAGTTCATTTTTACAAAGCACTTGCTTGGTAAAATGAGTATACTCCTAAAAACAAGACTCGCAACTCCCATTTCAATACATAAAGGACAAGTATGACTGAAGCGTTTATTTATGATGCCATTCGAACACCGCGTGGAAAAGGCAAAAAAGATGGCAGTTTATATGAAGTCAAACCTATTAATTTACTAGCCGGTTTACTCAGCCAACTGCATCAACGCAATCAATTTGAAACCTCTGCTGTCGATGATATTGTGATGGGAGTGGTCTCCCCAATTGGCGAGCAAGGTTCAGTCATTCCAAAAGTAGCAGCACTTAAAGCAGGTTGGGATTTTCAAGCCTCTGGGGTACAAATTAATCGCTTTTGTGCCTCTGGCCTTGAAGCTGTCAATATGGCAGCTCAAAAAATTCGCTCGGGCTGGGAAGATTTAGTCGTTGCAGGCGGCCTTGAAAGTATGAGTCGAGTGCCTATTGGCTCTGATGGCGGTGCTTGGGCTATGGACCCAGAAACCAACTGTGCCACTGCTTTTGTGCCGCAAGGTATTGGCGCCGATTTAATCGCCACCATGAACGGATTTAGTCGCCAGGACGTCGATCAGTTTGCGCTCGAGAGTCAACGCCGTGCCACCCATGCACAACAGTCGGGTTATTTTAATCAATCGGTCATTCCGGTCGTTGATAGCATGGGGCAAATTATTTTGGCCCAAGATGAGTTCATTAAGCCCAACACTACCCTTGAAGGTTTGGGTAACTTAAAACCAGCATTTGAACAAATGGGAGCGATGGGTTTTGATCAAGTCGCTTTGTCTAGGTATCCTCAAGTTGAAAGAATTCATCACGTCCATCATGCTGGCAACTCCTCTGGTATTGTCGATGGTGCTGCTGCCGTTTTGATTGGTTCAGAAGCGGCTGGCAAAGTGCATCAACTCACGCCAAGAGCCAGAATTGTAGCAACTGCTTTATCAGGTGCAGACCCCACCATCATGCTCACTGGTCCCATGCCAGCCACCCGTAAAGCATTAGCAAAAGCAAAATTAACCATCGATCAAATTGATTTATTCGAGGTAAATGAAGCTTTTGCTGCCGTTCCTATGCGATTTATGCAAGAGCTACATGTGCCACATGAAAAAGTCAATGTGAACGGGGGTGCAATTGCCATGGGCCATCCTCTAGGCGCCACTGGCGCTATGTTAATGGGTTGCATAGTCGATGAACTCCACAGGCGACAACTCCGATATGGATTAGTGACTTTATGCGTAGGCGGCGGTATGGGTATTGCCACCATCATCGAGCGACTTTAACCCTTATTTATTTTTCTTTTGCCTGCCCCATTTTCAAAATAGATGAATGGGCAAGCTGACCTCTTATAAGAATCATTAGACCCATCACCATGAAAACCATTCAATATTCATTGGCACAAGGAATTGCCCACGTTGTTTTTAATCAGCCCGATTCGCCCGTCAACACCATGTGCCTAGAGTGGCAAAGCGATATGCACAGCCTAGCCGAGCAAATCGTAAAAGATAAAGCTCAAATCAAAGGTGTGATATTAAGTTCGGCAAAAACCACTTTTTTTGCAGGTGCCGATCTTAAAGCTTTTATGCGAACCGAGCAAACCGATGGTCCTGCCTTTTTTCAACAAATTGAAAAGCTTAAGCACAGCTTTAGAACCATCGAAACTTTAGGTGTTCCAGTGGTTTCATGCATCAATGGCTCTGCAATGGGCGGTGGTTGGGAAGTGGCTTTAATTGGCCACCACCGAATAGCACTGAAACACGCCAAAACCCAATTAGGTTTACCGGAGGTCAGCTTAGGCCTTATTCCGGGTGCAAGCGGTATCACTAAGATGGTTCGTTTATTGGGTTTAATGGGGGCACAGCCATTTTTATTAGAAGGACAACTTTTTAACCCACAAAAAG
>JALQUL010000179.1 GCA_023260735.1 Limnohabitans sp.
ACCTAAAAGTGGGCCTTTATTATTGCTAGCCAACCATGTTTCTTGGTTAGATATTATTTTGGTGTTGGCAACCATTCCAGCACGATTTATATCAAAAGCCGAGCTACACCATTGGCCTATATTAGGTTCTATGGTGGCTGGCGCAGGCACCTTGTTTATAGAGCGCGAGTCTAATCGTGATGTGATGCGGGTTTTGCATCATATGAAAGACGCTCTTTTGCAAAATGATTTGTTAATGGTTTTTCCAGAGGGCACTACCAGCACTGGCGAGACGGTTTTACCATTTCATGGTAATTTACTGCAGGCCGCTATTTCTGCCGCTTGCCCTATTCAAACCATTGCTCTGCAATACCTAGAGCTTCAAGAGCCAGTAGCAGCTGCACACCCTAGCCAAAGTGCACAATGGCAACTATCGCAAGCCGCACCTTATGTGGGAGACGATACTTTATTAGGAAGTGTTTGGCGTATTGCCAAAGCCAATAGTATTCGTGCAGAGCTTTATTTTGCCGAGCCACAAACCGCCAACGGCAGAAGCCGCCGTGAATGGGCACATGACTTGCGTGAGCAGGTTGTGGGGCAGTTGGCTAAAAAAGATTAGTGTGAGTTAAGCGTAAAGTATAAAAAGGGGCGCAATGCGCCCTTTTTTGCTATTTATTACCCAACGCTTCACTAAGATCATACTCTTTTCCACTTTGTTTTTTTACTAATAGTTTTTTAGGCACAATCCTTTATTCAAGTATTAATAAAAGGTTGCCTATGTTGGTTTTAGGTTGTGACTTTACTTCTAGTCCTAGCAAGCGTAAACCCATTGTGGTGTGTGAGGCTACGTTATTGCCTGACAGTTTCAACCACGGCCAAAATTCGTCAAGTGCAGACAAAAATACTTATTCTGTCCTTAATGTACGCCAACTACACTCATTTATTAGTTTTACCCAATTATTAGACTATTTAAAAAATCTACCAGCATGGGTCGCTGGGTTTGATTTTCCTTTTGGACTGCCTAGTCAGTTGGTGCAAGATTTGGCTTGGCCCAACACTTGGTTGGCTTCTATGCAGCATTACACTGCTTTTAGCAGGGCCGATATTCGGGCGCAATTTAAAGCTTATTGCGATGCCAGGCCAGTAGGGCAAAAGTTTGCCCATAGAGCCACCGATTTAATAGCCAAGTCCAGCCCCTCCATGAAATGGGTTAACCCGCCAGTGGCCTACATGATGCATGCGGGTGTGCCGCTTTTGTTAGAGTTAAATGCCCAAATAGTTGGTTTGCACCAAACCAGCAATCCACCTCCCTTTTTTGCCCTAGAAGCCTATCCCGGCATGTTAGCTAGGCATTGGGTGGGTAATAAAAGTTATAAGTCGGACGATATTCAAAAACAAGATCAATCCCGCTATTTGATGCGACAAAAAATGGTACAGGGCGTAGTCAATGGCTATCAACCGCTGGGTATTCAATTACAGGCTAGTCAACAGCATTTATCGGTTTTGCAAAACGATGCAAGTGCCGATAGTTTAGATGCTTGTTTATGTGCCATATCAGCTGCTTGGGCATTAAAACAATATCAAAGTGGTGATTTATTATGGGGATTATCTAACAATATGAATCGATTAGAAGGTGAAATTATTTCGGCATTGCAATGTAGGCTTGATTAGTTTTCAAGATAATTAAGAAGATATTATTTTTAACAAAGAATTCATTAATTGATTAACCAACTAGTAATTTAAACATAATAAAAAATCTTAAGTTCATAGACTATGAACGAAAAAGAAAGTTTCTCACTTAGATTAAGAACCGCAATGGAAAAGGCAGGTTATAAACCTAGCCCTACTGTTCTTGAACGAGAGTTCAATACCCGATATTGGGGCGTTTCAGTATCTTTACAGGCAGTAAGACGATGGATAGTAGGCGAGGCTATTCCAACGCAAGATAAACTATTAGTGTTAGCTGAATGGTTGCACTTAAAACCTGAGTATTTAAGATTTGGGGAAGACGCTAAAAATTTAGTAGCAGAACACGAAAAATATTGGCATGAAGGGCTAGCTTATCAAGAAAAAGATATGTTTTTGGCTTATCTCAGTCTTAAGCTAGAACAAAGAAAATTAATCAAAAATATAATTATGGATTATTATGAGCTCAATAAGTTAAAGGCTTCCAATGAATCCACAGAAGATCAAGATTTAGATAAAAAAAAAGTCTAATGTTAATCAAGCTTGGCAAAACTCTTAACCCCATGTTAGGCACTGAATTAGACGGTTTATTGGATTGGCTTTTTCATTCATAGTTCTGGATATGGATGAGCAAAATCCGCCTTATAGATCATTGCAACCCTTATTGTGTGTGCATTCACTTGAGTTTTCCATCGTCTTTTTCAGTGAAGAGGCGAGGTCGCTAAAAAAATTCAATCAGAACAATCCGTCATAAATTAGTTTTATACCTGTTAAAAACATACCTATATAAACTAATTTATAAAATAAATGAGGTTGAATAATCTTGGCTATTTTTACTCCAATAGTTACCCCGATCGGGGCTAGGGGTAAAAGTAGCAAAGAGGTCATAGCATTTTTCCAATCTAATAGACCTAAAAAAGCGTAAGGTATCCATTTAGACAGGTTAATCACAAAAAACTGATAAGACATAGTGGCAGTAAACATCAGTGGGGGCATTCTCAGTGGAATAGCATAGGCTTGTATGGGTGGGCCTCCTGCGTGTGCTACAAAGCTGGTAAATCCCGATATAGTGGCTAAAAAAGCACCCAATGGTTTATTAGGTGCTATGCCATTAGCTTTCGGTGCAAGCATTAGTTTTTGAGCTAAAAATAATAAAGTTAAAATCCCCACTAGCATTGCTACTACTTTGGCACTTAACACTTTAAATAATAAAAATCCGAATAAAGTGCCCAATAAGCCAAAAGGAATAGTCAATTTTAGGAAAGAAGTGTTTTTATCGTTTCTAAAAACCGCTATACCCTGTAAATCCATTACCAATAATAAAGGCATTAATATTGCAGCTGCTTGTGGTACAGGTACAGCCAAGGCCATTAAAGGCACTGCTAAAGCACCAAAACCCGCACCAAAGCCACTTTTACTTAAGCCGAGCAACAAAACAGCAGGTATGGCTACTGCATAAAAAAATGGATCGGTAATAAAAACTAAATTCATAAAATACCTTTGGGTAAAATAGCCGGCAGGGGATATGACAATTAATCAATGCCCAATCAGTAAGTGTAGAACAATAAGGCTTATATGTTTCAACCTTCACAAGTCGATGTCAGACGATTTTTTTGCAGTGTTTATACTAAAGGTAAGCAAGAGCAAACTTTAGAACCCATGGAACGTTTGGTGTTTCAGTGGA
>JALQUL010000245.1 GCA_023260735.1 Limnohabitans sp.
GTTTTTGTCCTTGTAGTTGCTAAACTAGAGTCATGCTTTGGATTAAATCATTTCACATTCTTTTTGTCGCTAGCTGGTTTGCTGGACTTTTTTATCTACCTCGAATTTTTGTCAATTTGGCGCAGGTAGAAAATTGTCATAGCGACGAGTACATCCGCTTGCTTGCTATGGCTCATCGTCTCTATCGTTTTATGACGATTTTAGCGGTTCCTGCTGTAGTGCTTGGCCTGTGGTTGTGGTGGTACTACGGAATCGGCCAAAATGCCATTTGGATGCACGTAAAGTTAACCGCTGTAGTGACCATCTTAATTTATCACTTTTATTGTTCTCATATTTTGAAACAATTTCAGCGATTGCAGAATTTAAAATCACATGTTTGGTTTAGGTGGTTCAATGAGTTCCCAGTTCTTATGATGCTCTTAGTGATTATCATGGTAGTGGTTAAACCATTCTAGGAGACGAAAGTGAAAAAAACAGCCGCCTTGCCGCTGGCTTTCATTTATTCGCTTTTAATTATTTATGCCAGTTGTTATCCATTTTCTATATGGCGTAATCAAGGGCTTGATTTTTTTGATTTCTTATGGGCCCCAATGCCCAAGTATTGGACTGTATTTGATGTCGTTATTAATGCAGTTGGGTACATCCCTTTAGGGTTTCTTGCTTTCTTAACTGTACGTACACAGTTTTCTAACATAGTAGGCCTTGTTTGGGGCTTGATATGGGCAGGTTTATTGTCGGTGGGTATGGAAACAATTCAAGGCTTTATGCCCTTGCGAGTTTCTTCCAATCTGGATGTATTACTTAATGTCCTAGGTGGATTTTTAGGTGCCCTTATGGCTTGGTTTGCTTCTGGCCTAGGATTGGTAAAGTTATGGGATGAAATAAAAGCCCATTGGTTTGTAGGCGAAAGTAGGGGGGCTGTGGTGTTATTAGCACTTTGGCCAATTGCACTTATCTTCCCAACTGAAATTCCCTTTGGTTTAGGACAGATTGCGGAAAAATTTTATCGCTTTGTATTGAGTCATGCTGGAAATCAAGAGGTCTTAGTTTGGCCCTTAACTCTTCAATTTGAAAACCTAATGAGTGCATCCTGGCTCAATAGTGTACTCATTGGTTTTGGCATCACTTTCCCTTGCCTTTTATATTATTCAGTTGTCGAAATAGTCTGGAAACGGTTTTTCGGTATGCTCTTTATTATGGCGACGGGAGTTGCAATGATTTCTTTATCATCTGGCTTTACATTTGGTTCAGAGTATACGGTTGAGTGGTTAACTCAAGATGTTCAAATTGCACTTATCTTAGCGATTTTTATTAGCTTGGTGTTACTAGCAGTTCCCACAAAAGGAGTATTAATATGTTTGTTAATGATTGTCGTTTTTTATTTATTCTCTCTGAATCTTATTCCGCTTAGCACTTACTTTCATCAAACCTTATCGAGTTGGGAGCAGGGTCGTTTTGCAAGGTTTAATGGCTTAGCACAATGGTTAGGTTGGGTTTGGCCTTTTACTTTGCTTGGCTATGTCATGCTTAGACTTACAGGGCGTAAACCTTCAGTCACAATTGATGAACTTGCAACTGATGACTTTCTTAGTATGCCAAGGCCACCATTAACTTCGTTTAGTAATGGGCAAAACGAAGCGAATAGAATAGAGCCCACATAAGAAAATGGTGGCATTATGGTCTGCTTGCGCTGATCAATGCCCATTCTTTGAACTAAGTTGTTTTGCATTAACCTTCTAGAAAGCGGCGTTTTTTATGTCATCTCCAAATTCAACCACCTATTTTTCAAAACATATCTTTTTTTGCTTAAATGAGCGAAGCAATGGAGAGTCCTCTTGTGCCAAATTCAATGCACAAGAAGCCTTTGATCATTGTAAAAATTTAGTCAAGCAAGCTGGTCTTGCAGGAGCAGGTCAAGTTAGGGTGAATAAGGCCGGTTGCCTTGACCGTTGTGCGGGTGGGCCTGTAGCAGTAGTCTATCCAGAGGGTGTTTGGTATAGCTATGTTGACAACAACGACATCACAGAAATTGTCGAATCACATTTAAAAAACAACCAAGTAGTTAATCGTTTATTATTAGATCCCACAGTCGGACGTTAAGTGATAAAGAAACATGAATTCTAAAACCGAACGTAGCATTATTCAGGGTCCTGCAGGAGCCATAGAATGTTTAAAAGATTTGGCAAGTGCAGAGATCCCTTTTAAAGGCTGGGCATTTGTGGCCCATCCTCACCCCTTATTTGGTGGCACTATGGATAACAAGGTAGTGCAAACCTTGGCTAGATCATTTTCGCAAAATGGTTGGAATGTAGTTCGCTTCAATTTTAGGGGTGTAGGTCAATCTGAAGGCGTACATGATAATGGTGTTGGGGAAGTACAAGATTTACTCTTCTTAATTAATTATTTTGCTGCAAGCGGGCCTATTGCAATGGCAGGCTTTTCGTTTGGTGCTTTTGTAACATCAAGTGCAATAAGTCAAATATATACGACTAGAGAGTCAGATATAAAGTCAATCGTTTTGGTAGGCACTGCAGCTTCTCGTTTTACAGTTCCTATGATTGCCCAGAGCATGCATGATAAAGTTTTGGTTTTGCACGGTGAGATCGATGACACGGTGCCTTTACAAAATGTTTTAGATTGGGCAAGGCCTCAGTCATTAGCTGTTACAGTTATTCCAGGTGTTGAACATTTTTTTCATGGACAATTACCTTTGTTAAAAAATTTGATTTCACGCCATTTAAGGCTAGTCTGAAATCATTATGGGGTAAAAGTCAATTACACTTCATGTTACTTTTCATAAATAGTGGCTAGTGAAGACAGAGTTGATGAGTCTAATTAATATTTTGCATTAAGTTTTGGAGTGGTAAAGTTAGGTATGAGTTATATCAATCGTATTTTTTTGAATGGCTATTATTCAATAGTGCTTCTATTTGCTTTATTTTCACCATTGGCGAATGCACAAAGTAGCCCTCTAACACCTGCACCAGAAATTGCAGCTAACAGCTATTTATTAGTTGATGTAACCGCTAATCAAGTGTTGGCTAGTAAGTCAGCAGATATGCCCATCGAACCTGCCTCATTAACCAAATTAATGACGGCCTATATTGTTTTTGATTCTATAAAGAATAAAAAAATTACTTTAAATCAGACTTTTGCAGTCTCTGAAAAAGCTTGGAGAATGCCTGGTTCTAGAATGTTTATTGATCCTAAAATGAAGGTGCCAGTAGAGGACTTAATTAAGGGCATGATTGTGCAGTCTGGTAATGATGCCGTCATGGCTTTGGCAGAAGGAGTTGGTGGCTCTAAAGAAAACTTTGTGATGATGATGAATAATCAGGCTCAAGTTTTAGGCATGAAGTCCACTACCTACAAAAATCCCGAAGGTTTAACAGAGGCTGGGCATACCACTACAGCCAATGATTTAAGAATTTTAGCGCAACGTATCATAGAGGATTTTCCACAATTTGTTCATTATTACGCCATTAAAAAATACCACTATCCTGGTACACCCGTTACCAACGATACCAACCGTAATTTATTATTATTTAGAGATCCAAGTATTGATGGCTTAAAAACAGGCCACACAGATGCTGCTGGTTATTGCTTAATTGCTACAGGTAAAAGAAACATTCCAGGTTTAGGTCCTAGAGGTACAGCGGGTCCTAGGCGCTTATTATCAATCGTATTAGGCACGACCAGCGAAAATGCTCGTGCCAATGAATCACAAAAATTACTCAATTGGGGATATTCTGCCTTTGATTCAGTCAAGTTATATGATGCGAATCAGGTAGTGAGTACACCTAGAGTTTGGAAGGGCGTGGAATCGAGTGTAGAAATGGGACAAACCAAACCCATCGTAGTAGCAGTGCCAAATGGCATGGCTAGTAAGATCAAAACCAGTATTGTTCGATCTGACCCGATTATTGCCCCTATTTCACAAAATCAAGTTATTGGATCTTTAAAAGTTACCTTAGCCGATCAACCTTTAAATGATTTACCACTCATTGCTTTAAAACCTATTCCTCAATCCAATATTTTTGGCCGAGCATGGGATTCAATGCGATTATTTATTCAATAATTAAAAAACAACTGCCTTTTAAAGTAGTGCAGGACATCTTGAGAGATAAGCCAATTTTTTGATTCGTTTACAAAATTCTCATCTATAAGTTAGGTGTTTTATACCGTTTTTTGAATCAATTAGCCTTTGTTTTTAAGCCTTTTGTTGTTTATTTCAAGAAAAAGCCAATGACAGGGGGTCTAAAAATTAGTTATAATCAGGGGCTTTTCTCGCAAAAATTTAGTTGAAGTGATAATTAAAGTAAATAAAACTAAAACACAATTTGTGTAAGTGCGTTTACTAATTAATAGGTCACTTCCTTATCGTAATAGGGCAAAACGCATTGATTTTTATCTTAAGCGCAGCGGCTTAAAACCTAAAAATATGCAGTGCCCTTATTTTTTTACCGACATTAGGAGGCATCAGTGCCAACCATTAATCAGTTAATTCGTCAAGGACGACAACAAGAGATTGTTAAGTCTAAGAGCCCTGCGATGCAAAACTCACCACAACGTCGTGGCGTTTGTACTCGTGTTTACACCACAACACCTAAAAAGCCAAACTCAGCTTTACGTAAAGTTGCAAAAGTACGTTTGACTAACGGTTTTGAAGTGATTTCATACATCGGCGGTGAAGGCCATAACTTGCAAGAGCATAGTGTGGTTTTAGTTCGCGGTGGTCGTGTAAAAGACTTACCAGGTGTGCGTTACCATATCGTTCGCGGTTCTTTAGACTTACAAGGTGTTAAAGATCGTAAACAGTCCCGTTCTAAATACGGTGCTAAGCGTCCAAAGAAAGCTTAATTGCTTTTTTCTAAGCTGTAGTGTTCATTAGGCACTATTCAAGCGTTAGTTAGGGTTAGGCAACCTTAATTAACAAAAGGGCTTATGTATCCCGTTGTTGGGAAGACAGTCTAGTAAGTGGGGTTTGTTAATTTGATCCCCTACGTGCTCCATGTGGAGCCAACTGAAGAATATAAATGAGGTTATAACCTCCTCAATCAACAAGCCATCGTCCTCGATACGAGGCGCGTCCAC
>JALQUL010000255.1 GCA_023260735.1 Limnohabitans sp.
GCAAGCTATTTTAAAAGCCCATTCTCATTTGCCCAAACCCATTCAATCTGGTCAAAGCATTAGCATTCGCAGAAAATAAATCTGCTGCTAGACAATATTCGCCATATTTCAAACAAAACCAGTGTTATTTAAATAACAAAATAACAGGAGACAATTACATGCATTTCGAACTCAGTCACGAACAAACCATGTTGGTGGATACGGTTAGGCAATTTGTTGAAAAAGAACTCTACCCACATGAAGATCAAGTCGAAAAAGACGATGCAGTTGACCCAGACCTTGCAGCCGAAATTCAACAAAAAGCCCTAGATATTGGAATTTATGCGGCCAACATGCCAGAGCAATATGGCGGAGGCGGTTTAAATGTTTTTGACTTAACCTTGTTAGAGCGTGAATTAGGCCGTGCCTCTTATGGCTTACAAATGTTAGTCGCTAGGCCAAGTAATATTTTACAAGGTTGCACTGGTAGCCAAATTGAAGAATATTTAATTCCCACCATTAACGGTGATCGTCATGACTGCCTCGCCATGACTGAACCCAATGCGGGTTCTGATGTGCGAGGAATGCAAACCAAAGCAGTACGCCAAGGCGACGACTATATTATTAACGGCAGCAAACATTTTATTAGCCATGCTGACATGGCCGATTATGTAGTTTTATTTGCAGCCACCGATGTCGAACAAACCAATCACGGCCCTAAGAAAAAAATCACAGGTTTTTTGGTGGACTTTGACACTCCTGGAGTCACCGTTAGACGTGGCCCCTCCTGTGTTTCCCATCGTGGTTATCATCAGTGCGAATTGTTTTTCCAAGACGTTCGTATACCAGCGCGCAACCGCTTAGGTGAAGAGCACAAAGGTTTTGAACTGATGGGAGAATGGTTAGGCTCTACCCGCTTAACTGTAGCGGCTACCAGCGTAGGCAGAGGTCGCCGAGTTTTACAAATGGCCACTGAATGGGCGGCCAACCGCAAACAATTTGGTCAATCCATCGGACGCTTTCAAGGCACCGGTTTTAAATTAGCCGATATGGCCACCGAACTTGAAGCCGCTGAATTACTAACCCTGCAAGCCGCTTGGAAATGTGATCAAGGGCGCATGACCGACAGCGATGCGGCAATGGCCAAGGTTTTTGCCTCTGAAGCCCTTGCTAGAATTACCGATCAAAGCTTGCAAATTTTTGGTGGCATGGGATTAATGAACTCTATACCTATCGAACGCTTTTGGCGTGACGCAAGGGTTGAGCGTATTTGGGATGGGACCAGCGAAATCCAACGTCATATTATTTCTAGAGCCATGTTAAGAGAGTACGGAGCCTAAAATTGTCATGAAGTTAGCTACGCAGACCATCCCTACTACCCCATCGCTTGAGCGCTTATTTCATCCACGATCTATTGCAGTGGTAGGTGGTAAAAGTGCCCTTGAGGCCATAGAACAATGCCAAAAATTAGGTTTTTCTGGAGACATCTGGCCCATACATCCTAGCCACGCCACTATGGCGGGGCTGACTTGTTACCCTGATGTAGCGTCACTCCCTGGCGCACCCGATGCCTGTTTTATTGCAGTTCCCGCAGTTGCCACCATAGAAGTGGTGGCCGAGCTGGCTAAAAAAAGGGCAGGTGGGGTGATTTGTTATGCCTCTGGTTTTTCAGAAATAGGCCCTCTTGGTCAAGAAAGGCAAGAGCAACTCATTAAAGCAGCTAATGGCATGCCTTTATTAGGACCCAACTGCTATGGCATGGTCAATTATCTCGATGGCTTTGCATTGTGGCCCGATCAACACGGTGGGCAACGGGTTTCTGAAGGTGTGGCCATTATTACGCAAAGTGGCAACATTGGTCTAAATCTCACTATGCAAACTAGAGGTTTACCATTGGCCTATATGATTACAGTGGGCAATAAGGCCGGCGTTGATTTTCCCGAAATGATTGAAGCGCTTTTAGAAGATCCAAAAATTACCGCCATTGGCATGCATATTGAAGGTCTAACTGATGTCTCCGCTTTTTCAAAAGCAGCTCTGAAAGCCCTGAAAAAAGGCATTCCTTTGGTCGCTTTAAAATCGGGTAGCTCTAGCAAGGGTGCCCAAATCACCATGTCACACACCAGCAGTTTATCGGGCTCCGATCAACTCTATGATGCTTTGTTCGAACGCTTTGGAATTGGCAGAGTTCACAACCCCAGCAGCCTAATCGAAACCCTTAAGTTTTTACATGTTAGTGCAAGGCGAGGTCCCCTTACATCTGCTTCGATTACATCCGCAAGTTGCTCGGGTGGAGAAGCCTCTTTGGTAGCTGACTTAGCCCAACGCCACGGCCTAGATATGCCCGACTTACCCGCTGTTATAGAACAAGAGCTAATTGATATTTTGGGTGGAAAAGTAAATGTAGCCAACCCACTTGATTATCACACCTATATTTGGGGCGATATTGATGCGAGTACAGCGGCGTTTACCGGCTTGTTAAAAACTAATTTTGCAGTGCATTTATTAGTGCTGGATTATCCTAGGCTAGATAGATGCAAGGCTGACTCTTGGGAAACCACATTAAGCGCCTATATTCAAGCAGCTAAAAACACTGGGCAAATGGCCTGTATTGTAAGCTCTATGCCAGAGGGCTTGCCTGAGGTCTTAACTTCAAGACTTATGCAAGAGGGCTTAGCTCCAATGATGGGAATTGAGGAATGTATTGAAGCGATTGCTTGCGCAGTTAAAATCAGCCAAGCTAGGCTTAGGATTGAGCAAATTCAAACTTTAAATCCCATTATTGTGAGGTCTGATGCCTCTGAAACTTCGATTT
>JALQUL010000339.1 GCA_023260735.1 Limnohabitans sp.
TTTAAAAGGAAAAATCAAAGGTCAATACCTTTTAACCGCTCAAGCCGATACTCAAGAAAAAGAATTAAAAAATATTTTTAAAGGGTTTTTCAAAGCCGATAAAAACGATGTTTTAAGACGTATTGACCCCGATGTTTATTATCCTGTTTATGGTGATGACTCGATTTCTACTAAAGATGTAGATACCAGTGGTCGTTTATATGTGAGGTTAGATTGGGACAAGAGTAGCGCGGTATGGGGCAATGTTGCCACTGATTTAAACGGCAATAGTTTAGCGGCCTATAACCGTAGTTTGTATGGTGCTAAATTAGCTTATCGTAGCCTAGAGACCAACCCATTAGGCGAGTCAAAAAGCCAAGTCAAGGCCTTTGCTGCCGAGCAACAAACCGCTCCTGGTCGCACAGAATTTTTAGGCACAGGTGGTAGTCTTTATTATTTACGTCACACCGACATCGTACCGGGCTCACAACAAGTCACACTTGAAATGCGTGACCCCTACAGCTCTCGAGTGGTGCAAAGTTTTGACTTAAAAGCAGGCCGAGATTACGAAATAGATGCCTTCCAAGGACGTATTATTTTAAGTCGTTCTTTGTTACAAATTACCAAAGACAACAATACAGCGATTCAAGACCAACCCTTAGGTGGGTTGAATAATATTTTAGTGACACGCTACGAATATTATCCACAAGAGTTTGATAGCAATAACTTTAGTGCAGGCCTTCAAGCCAAGCAGTGGTTGGGCGATAAAATTGCAGTAGGCGCTACCTATGCCAAAGAAAACCGTTCGGGTCAAGACTATGAATTAGCTGGAGCCGATTTAACCTATCAGGCAGGCCAAGGCACTTGGATTAAAGCCGAAACGGCACAATCTAAAAGCACTCAAGCGCCACAGTTTTTTAGCACCGATGGTGGTTTAAAATTTGCTGAAATTAGCCAAGTCAATAGCTTGTTAGAAAACAAAGGCTCTGCCCATTCTTTAGAGGCCAGACTCAACACCCAAGAGATGGGTTTAACCACTCAGCCAGTAAAAGTAGCGGCATGGTTGCGAGATCGTGACCCTAACTTCTCGTCTGGCCACAGCACAACATCGGGTCGTCGCCAAATAGATACCGGCGTAGAAGTGTTGACGCAAGCCACCCCTGATGTGCAAATATTAGCCAGTGCTCGTAAAGTAGAAAGTCGCCAAGAATTAAAAGCGGGGAATCAAAGCGAGGTACTTGACAAAGTGACAGCGGCTGCGGTGTGGCAAGCTAGCGATAGTCTGACTTTAACGGCAGAGTTGCAAAAAGTACAAGTACGCAAAATTAGCACCGGAGTCAATTCTACTAGCACCGATAAAACCATTACGACAGGTTCTGACGCTAATAGTGTGAGCGAAGCGGGTTTAGCGGGTATTAAAGTGGCTAAACGATTAAATGATAAATGGGAAGTGTATGCGGCTGCGCAGGCTAGCTTTGCTCAAAGCAATTATGACCCTAACCACTCGGTGACCATAGGTAGTAAATACGCCATTGACGAAGCTTCTGCGGTGTCATTGGATTACACCGAAGGTGACCGTGGTTCGGCTTTCACTGCAAGCGCAGAATACAAACGCAGTGCAGACCATAGTATTTATGGCTCTTACACTTATAGTCCAACCACTACCGCAATTGGTAGTGGTTTAAATGATAATTTAATTGCTTCACGCACATTTAATCAATCGGAGGGATGGACGGTGGGTCAGCGTTTGCAATTAGCGCAGCGCTGGAAGCTCAATACAGAAACCCAATCCTTAGAAGATAGTAGCAGCAAAGGCTTGGTCAATAGTGTGGGCTTAGAGTTTGCACCCAAGCAAAACTGGGCATTTGGTTTGTCGGCACAAAAGGGTAGCCTGAGCAATAAAACAGGTAATAGTACCGGCATTGGTGGTATTAACGAGGTCAACGAGCAAGACCGAATTGACCGTCAAGCTTTGAGTTTGAGTGGCTCATACACCGATGAAAAAACCGATTGGTCTAGCAAATTAGAGCAAAGACAAGACACGCCTAGTCAATTGGCACAAGACAAAACTAAGCAATGGTTAAGCACTAATAAAGCATCTTACAAGGTCTCTGATGATTGGAAATTATTGGGTAAGGTCAATTATTCCATTACCAATAAAATCAGCAGTGTTGCCAACAGTCAAGTCAAAGAGGCGAAATTAATTGACAGCAGTATTGGTTTTGCCTATAGGCCATTGGTAGGCAAATGGAATGTTTTGGCTAAATATGGTTATTTTTACGATTTAGCGCCCACTGGCCAAATGAGTAGCAATGGCTCGGAGTTTGATCAAGAATCACAA
Source organism: Limnohabitans sp. (assembly GCA_023260735.1). Lineage (GTDB taxonomy): Bacteria > Pseudomonadota > Gammaproteobacteria > Burkholderiales > Burkholderiaceae_C > JALQUL01. Next base: position 2,321 of record JALQUL010000339.1, read on the forward strand.
ATAGCCTCATTAGAGGGCACTTACCAAGTAAGCCCTAGAGTGGAGTTAGCGGGTAAAGTGGCCAAACGCCAAACCGCAATGCGCCTAGAGCGTGGTACAGGCCAGTGGTTTAGCAATAATGCCACTTATGCGGCAGCCCAAGTCCGCGTAAAACTTCCATCATGGGTAAACCAAGACAATAAAGAGCAAGATCAAGCCGAAAAAGAGCAAGATGTATGGACAGGTTGGGGGCTTACAGCCGAATACCGGATGTTAAAAACCGAACAAGACGGAGTGAAAAAGGGTGCATTAATTGGCATAGACAAAGATATCAATGCCAATATGAGAGTAGGAGTGGGTTATAACTTCACCGACTTTAGTGCCGATTTAACCCAGTTAAGTTATAAAACCAAAGGCTTTTATTTTAATTTAGTAGGACGTTTTTAAAATATAGCCACTGTTAAGT
>JALQUL010000398.1 GCA_023260735.1 Limnohabitans sp.
GGGTAATGTAAGGGTAACCGAGGTAGGCCGTGAAAATGATACACATCATATTGTGCTCGATTTTGGTGTGATGCCATTTCCTGTTTTAGAAGGTCAATCGATTGGCGTCTTGCCACCGGGAGTGGATGAGCGCGGCAAACCACATCATGCAAGGCAATATTCAATCGCCAGCCCACGTAACGGCGAGCGACCAGGCTATAACAATGTGTCTTTAACTGTGAAACGAGTACTTGAGAATCATCAAGGTCAGGCAGTTACTGGGGTGGCTTCCAACTATTTGTGCGATTTAAATGTAGGCGATACGGTTCAGGTGATTGGCCCATTTGGAACCAGTTTTTTAATGCCTAATCATCCCAAATCTCATATTCTAATGATATGTACTGGTACTGGCAGTGCACCGATGCGTGCCATGACAGAGTGGCGTAGGCGATTACGTGCCTCCGGTAAGTTTGATGGTGGCAAATTGATGTTGTTCTTTGGTGCAAGAACTGCACAAGAGTTACCATATTTTGGCCCCTTACAAAATTTACCAAAAGATTTTATTGATATCAATTTTGCTTTTTCAAGAGCGCCTCATACGCCTAAACGATATGTTCAAGATGCGATTCGTGATCGAGCTACTGATGTTGCCGCGTTAATTAAAGACCCGAATGCCTATATTTATGTCTGTGGACTAAAGGCTATGGAGGAGGGGGTTTTATTAGCATTAAAAGAGGTAGTCACGCAAAATGGTCAAGATTGGGAAAAATTAGCAGAAAGCCTTAAAATACAAGGACGATTGCATTTAGAGACATATTAAAAAAGCGAGCTGATGGCCTTACATCGATGCTATTTAGATGGCTTTAAAAAAAGTTGCAACAGCAATTGTCATTTGTCCGATAAAAGCCAAGTTGAATGAACAACCAGATATGTTTCCCCGTGAACAGTCTTTGTTTACCATACAACATTTTTTATCTAGTTGAACTCGGTCATATCGCAAGTGTCAAAATTGTTTTTTGTTGCAGTTGCATCTATCATTTTTGTATTTATTTTGATTGAGACCTATGAGCGAAAATTTAGTCCCTGTTGCCTCCAATAATTGGGTGCAATTTGAAGTGAATAGTACTGGCGTGGCTTATGTCACCATGAACCGACCTGAAGTGTTTAATGCTTTCGACGAGGCCATGATTGCTCAACTATCAGAGCTTTTTGACAGTATCGAAGCAAACCCTGAGGTGCGATTGGTGGTTTTAGCTGGAAGCGGCAAGCACTTTAGTGCAGGAGCTGATTTATCTTGGATGCAAAGGGCAAGCGCAGCATCACAAGAATGGAATTTGGCTGACGCAAGACGTTTTTCCAATATGTTGGCAAAAATCGCAGATTGCAGCAAACCGACCATTGCAAAAGTGCAAGGTGCTGCTTTAGGCGGCGGTGTGGGCCTAGCTTGTGCCTGCGATATTGCATTAGCTTCAGATGATGCAAGTTTTTCGGTGAGTGAGGCAAAATTTGGAATTTTACCTGCTGTTATTGGACCCTATGTGATTCAGGCGGTGGGTAAGCGTCAAGCTAAGCGCTTGGCTTTAACGGCTAGCCGTATTAATGCTTATGAAGCATTGTCTATGGGCTTGGTACAAAAAGTAGTGGCCCGTGATGTTCTAGATGCTTGTGTGGCTGAAACAGTAAAAGACTTGTTGATTGCTGGCCCTCAAGCGCAAAAAGAAATTAAACAATTATTCGCTCAAATACCTGTAGGTATGGTCACGCCAGAGGTGCGAGAGTTAACTGCACAAACGATTAGTAGAGTGCGCACTACCGATGAAGCAAAGTCAGGTTTTGCAGCTTTTTTCGCTAAACAACCTGCTCCTTGGATTTCATCATGAAATTTGCTGAGTTTTATGTTGGGCAAATAATTGAGGCTGGCCCTATACAAGTCTCCGAAGCGGAGATTATTGAATTTGCCAAGCAGTTCGACCCACAATGGTTTCACATTAACCCCGAGGAGGCCGCTACAGGCCATTTTGACGGAATAATAGCCAGTGGTTGGCATACCTGTTGCATTGTTATGCGATTAATTGCAGATAAGGTTTTAGAAGGCTCAGAGTCGTATGCATCACCTGGTTTGGCGTATTTAAAGTGGATGCACCCCGTTCGCCCTAACGATGCATTATCAGTCAAAGCACATGTGTTAGAAGTGCGATTTTCTGCCACCAACCCCAGCCGAGGTATTTTAAGATGGCGTTGGGATGCTTTTCAGCAAGACAATATTCAAGTACTGGAGCTAGAGGCAACTAGTATGTTTGATATGAAGATTAAAAGGTAAGTCATTTTTACTTCTTTTTGAAAGCAAGGGTGACTTGGCAGCGAACCCAATTGAC
>JALQUL010000425.1 GCA_023260735.1 Limnohabitans sp.
ACTAGTCAAAAAACGGCTTTTGCTGCCAAACCCTTAGCGGGCCAATTAGCGCAATATGCACCTACCTTATCTGAGCCACACGGTAGTTGGGTCGAGGCCATAGAGAAAGAATGGCTCAAACGTTATGGTGTATAAACAAAAACTTTTGCAAAAAAGTGTTTTGTTGTGCTTAATAATTTTATTTTTTGCACCTAGTTTTGCCACTTTCAAAATTCTTTTTCAGTCGATTTTTGAATTGGAAGGTTGGCAAAGTGTTTTTTTCAATAGGGCCTATCAACATAGCCTATACCTTAGCCTATTCACTGGTATAGCTAGTTTTTTTATTGCGCTGTTGTGGGCTTTTATGGTGATTGGATTTTATTTTCAACACAATCATCTTAAAAAATTAGGCCGTATTATTCCTAAAATGTTAGCCCTACCACATGCGGCTTTTGCGATTGGCTTTTTATATTTGATTGCGCCAAGTGGCTGGTTATTAAGACTATTTTCACCTTGGGCCACCGGCTTTGAATATCCCCCCGATTGGACCACTAGCCAAGACCCTTATGGTATTAGCTTGATTATTATTTTAGCGGCGAAAGAAACTCCTTTTTTAATTTGGACAGGTTTAACCTTACTCCATCAAACTGATTTTCAAGCAAGCCTAAGGCAACAGTTTTTAATAGCTCAAACATTAGGTTATAGCTCTAAGGCGAGTTATTGGAAAATTATTGTACCTCAGTTAGCAGCCAAACTATTGTGGCCATTTTTAGCCGTCTGGGCTTACAGTTTAACGGTAGTTGATATGGCTTTGATTATGGGACCTACCAACCCTCCTACTCTAGCCATTCAAAGTTGGAGCTTGCTACAAGACGCGGACCTTCATAAAAATCACGAAGGTATTGTATTGGCCTTCATACTTGGTCTTTTAATTGTGCTGATAGCTGGTATTTTTTATTTATTAAGTCAAACGCTTCATTGGCGCCATTTACTTTTAGGCGGCCCATATTTGACAACTAAAACTCACTTACCTATTACCTCTTATTTATTCAAATGGAGTGGCCTACAAAAACTCCAATCAGTCGGGTTCGCTGTTTTTAGTCTGCAATTCATTTATATTTTATTACTATTGATTTTACTGATTGCTAGTTTTTCTGGTGTTTGGAGTTTTCCCAACCTCTGGCCACAAGAATTAAGTTGGTTAGCTTGGCAATCCTTGGCAGATAATTTTGACAGTAGCCTCAACACTTTTTATTTGGCTATGGGTAGTGCTTTTACTGCATTAATCATAAGCATTGTTTGGCTAGAAATAGCCCCCGTTAGTTTAGATCAAAAAGTAAGGCCTTTTATTCTAGTGAGTCTTGTTTTACCGCCTTTATTGTGGGTCATTGGACTACATCAGCTGAGTTTATGGCTAAAAATTAAATCCTATTTTTTTGCAGTTTATTTAAGTCATAGTTTAATGGCACTGCCCTATGTGCTGATTAGCTTAAGTCCCGCCTATCAACACTTCGATAGACGATGGGCTATTGTAACGGCTAGTTTAGGGCACTCTTTTATCGGGTTTGTTTTAAAAGTGAAATGGCCGTTATTAAAAAGTGCAGTTGTGCGAAGTTTTGCAGTCGGATTTGCCGTTAGTGTTGCGCAATATTTACCCACGGTCTATTTAGGTGCAGGCCGCATTAACTCCCTTAGCACAGAGGCGATTGCGTTAAGTGCATCAGGGCAACGATCTTTAAGTAGCACCTATGCCTTGGTTTTATGTGGTTTTGTTTTTTTCATGTTTTACCTCAGTGAACAACTAGCCCAACCCAGAAAATTTAAATCATAACTACCTATGCTTGATATAAAAATTCAACAACTCGCAATTGGCAGTAAAGTTTTAATTAACAACTTTGAGCTCACGATTGCTGCTGGTTGTATTCATACTTTAATGGGCCCGAGTGGTTGTGGAAAATCAACCTTGTTAGCGGCTATCGCCAATTGTTTAAGTTCTGATTTTATTTTGCAAAGCCAAATGTTTTTAAATCAAGAAAACTTAAATGGTCTTAGCACACAAGAAAGAAAAATTGGTATGCTGTTTCAAGAACCTTTGTTATTCCCACATCTCAGTGTGCTTGAAAATTTATTATTTGCGATTCCCAAAAAATATTCAAAAGCCCAAAAAATTCAATTAGCCAATCAAGCGCTTATTGATGCTCAATTAACCGGTATGGGACCACAAGACCCTAGCTTATTATCGGGTGGACAAAAAGCCCGTGTGGCCTTAATGAGGGCCCTATTAGCTGAACCACAAGCCTTGTTATTAGACGAACCGTTTTCTAAGTTAGATGAGTCATTAAGGCAAAATATCAGACAATTTGTTTTTGAAACTGTAAGAAAACGGGCTATTCCAGTACTAATAGTGACACATGACGCGGCTGATATTGCAGACCTTCAACACGTCAGTAAATTAATTCCACTTAATACCACCTCATCAACCCACAATGCTTGACTCTATAGCCATACAATTAATTGAACCTGCGGTAAAGCACGTCGCTAAACGACTGCAAGCTACTGGCATCACTGCTAATCAAATCAGTTTAATTGGTTTTGTAATTGGCCTTGTGGCAGCCATGTGTATTGCCTTTAATGAATTTATTTATGGCCTCATTTTGATATTAATTTCAAGGCTACTTGATGCCCTAGACGGTGCAGTCGCAAGGCTTAAGCAAGCCACCGATGCAGGCGGTTTTTTAGATATATGCTTAGACTTTATTTTTTACGCGTCGATTCCACTTGCGTTTGCTTTTGCTAACCCCAATCAAAACGCTTTAGCAGCGGCTATGTTATTGTTTTGTTTTATTGGCACTGCCTCAAGTTTTTTGGCCTTTGCAATCTTGGCGCAAAAACATCAGTTAAGCAACACCCGACTACCTAAAAAATCATTTTATTTTTTAGGTGGCTTAACAGAAGCCACCGAAACATTATTATTTTTTATATTGGCTTGTTTAATGCCATACTACTTTAGCTATTTAGCGTTTGGCTTTGCCTTGCTTTGTAGCTTTACCATTGTTACACGTGTTTACTGGGGTTTTACTCATTTAAAAGCCATAGAAAAACACACATCATTTTTTATTCAACAACAGAAAAACAATCATGACGAAACTTAAAAAAATTCTGTTCATCATTTTGATTGCTAGTGTAATAGGTTTATTTTTTTATTTTGAAGGTCACCATTATTTAACTTTTAGCCAACTTCAAAATAGCCAACAAGAACTAGTGCAATGGGTAAAACAAAGCCCAATTTTAGTGTCGGTGTTATTTTTCTTAGTGTATGTCATCAGCACTGCATTTTCATTGCCTGGTGCCGTCATTTTAACCTTGGCAGGTGGAGCTATGTTTGGCCTCATCTGGGGCTTTTTATTAATTTCTTTTGCCTCCAGTCTAGGGGCCACCTTGGCCTTTTTAAGTTCACGTCATTTGTTACGCGACAGCATAGAAGCTCGTTTTAGCCAACAACTCAAAACTATTAATCAAGGCATAGAAAAACAAGGTAGTTTTTATTTATTCACTTTAAGACTGGTTCCTGCAGTGCCATTTTTTGTGATTAATTTAGTTATGGGGTTAACTAAAATTAAAACCTTTCAGTTTTATTGGGTCAGCCAAATAGGTATGTTGGCAGGTACTTTAGTTTATGTAAATGCAGGCACACAATTGACTTCTTTAAAATCGCCCGCCGATATTCTTTCTCCTAGTTTAATTTTCTCCTTTACTTTATTGGGTTTATTTCCTTGGCTGGCTAAAGCCTTTATAGATTACTTTCAAAAGCGCAAAGTTTATAAAAAGTGGCAAAGTGTAAAACCAAAAAAATATGATCGAAATTTAATCGTTATTGGAGCGGGGGCGGGGGGCTTAGTCAGTAGTTACATTGCAGCTGCCGTTAAAGCAAAAGTAACCTTAGTTGAAACCCATAAAATGGGTGGTGATTGCCTTAACTATGGCTGCGTTCCTAGTAAAGCGCTCATTAAAAGTGCTAAAGTTGCCCACACTATTGCCAATAGCCAAGACTATGGTATTGAGGTTGGCGTCAGTGAAACTAATTTTGCTGCGGTCATGCAAAGAATTAATAAGGTAATTGCAAAAATTGAACCACACGACAGTATTAGTCGTTATAGCAATTTAGGCGTTGATGTTGAGCAAGGCTATGCTCGTATTGTGAGTCCTTGGCATGTTGAAATAACAAGTTCAACTGGGGTTAAACAAACCCTTAGT
>JALQUL010000432.1 GCA_023260735.1 Limnohabitans sp.
GTGATGAATTAGCAAATCCTGGCCAAGAGTTAATACTAACTTCAGACCCAGAACAAGCTTGTGGTACAGTAATTGAGTCGGTACTCAGCTCGGAAAACAAATGCTTCTTTTTGGCTTCTATGCAAATTAGTGCTGCCGAACATGCGACCAGCTCTGTCACCAGCAATACTTCAACTGTTTTATGTTTGGCCTCTCAAAACAACCATAAAAAATCTGATTTATGCAGTGTTCAATTACTACCTCTGCCCTATGAATTATTGGCTGATATATAAAAAATGCTGATTCAATTGGGCTAGTAGATGGTGAAAATTGCCACTCTTTCTCACTTATTGAAACCTTGATGCACAATGCCTCACTTGAGAAACTTAAATGCTTCAATTTAAGTTTCTAATTCTTTATTTTTATTTTTTTTCAGGTTATTTAAATGTCGCCTTATATTGTGATTTTGTTGTTGGCGATGTTATTGGGTTCGCAACCAGTGACTACCGATTTATACCTTCCTGCACTGCCAGGTATGCGTGAGTCCTTAAACGCCAGTATGTCTCAGGTGCAATTAACATTTTCAGCAATGTTATTATCTTTTGGTGCATCGCAAATGGTATGGGGCCCACTCTCCGATAAATATGGTCGTAGGCCAATTTTATTATGGGGCTTAGGTATTTATATTATCTCTTGCATGGCAAGTGTAATGGCGCCTACTATTCATTGGCTTATATTAGCTCGTATTGGTCAGGGTATTGCTGTTGGTGCTGCAGTCATGTGCTCTAGAGCGATTATCCGTGATTTATATGCCCCAATTGATGGCACTAGAATCATGTCTAAAGCTTTATCGGGACTAGGCGTATTAGCTTGTACTGCACCTATTATAGGTGGCTATTTAACAGAACATTTTGGTTGGCAAGGGCCAATGATGGCTTTAGTGGTATTTGGTATTATGAGTTGGCTATTAGTATTTATCAAATTCCAAGAAAGTTGTTCTAATAAAAATATTAATGCACTTGAGTTCAGTAATTTAATCAGTACATGGAAACATATTATCAGTCATCGTACTTTTTTAATCTATTGTGCTTTATCCGCTAGTAGTTATAGCTTATTAGTCACTTACCTGTCTTCTTCATCTTTTGTTTTTATTCAAATATTCGGTTGGACTAGATCCCAATATGGTTTAGCCTTATTTGTCAATGCAGCCTTTTATATTGCTGGCACTTTTATAGGACGACAATTCATGTCGCGTTATGGATTTAACACCACTTTAAAAATGGCAGGTCTCATGTCTCTTACAGGAGCCACTGTAGTAGGTGTATGTGGACTCACTGGACACTTATACCCAGCCACTGTTATTGTGCCGTTTGCCCTCATTATGGTAGCTCATGGTATTCATCAACCTTTGGGGCAGGCCTCTGCGGTGGGCCCTTTTCCTAATGCAGCAGGCACAGCTGCCGCCCTTAACGGTTTTATCATGATGATTTTAGGATTTATGATAATTGCGGTATTGGGGGTGACGTTAAAAGACAATGCATTACCTCTTGCCTATGGAGCATGGTTTTGGGGCTCTGTTTTAGCACTAATTGCTTTTACATTGGGACAAAAACCACTAGAGTCAATAAAAGCAGCTCAGTAATTCACTATTAACAGGTAATTGGGAATTTTAAGGTCTGTATTACGATAAACTACAGACCTTACTACTTTTACTGCTCGCATGACACTGCCACCTATTGCAATTACCGGCCCTACCGCATGTGGCAAAACTGCTGCAGCACTGGCTTTAGCCACCCAATTGCCACTTGAAATTATCAGTGTCGATTCCGCCCTTATTTACAAAGGTATGGACGTAGGTACCGCCAAACCAAGTCCTGCAGAATTAAAAGCTGCGCCACACCATTTAATTAATATTAAAGAGCCTTGGCAATCTTATAGTGTGGCCGAATTTGCCAAAGACTGTGCTAGGCTTTGTCAAGAAATCAGTAACAGAGGAAAACAGCCTGTGTTGGTAGGCGGCACTATGCTTTATTTAAAAAGTCTAATGAGTGCCCTCGATGAAATGCCTGCAGTAGCACCAGAAGTCAGGCAAAATGTTCTAGCTCAAGCGACCCAAATTGGTTGGCCAGCTATGCATCAACAATTACAAATCATAGACCCAGAAACCGCTTCTAGGCTCAACCCTAACGACGGACAAAGAATAGGTAGAGCCCTCGAAATTTATGTCGCCAGCGGACAAACTTTATCTTCATTACAAAAGCGCAGGCAAGAAGAAAACACAAAGCCTAATCAAGCAGCCCATCGGTTGCTTCAAGAAGAAAATATTATTAGCCTTGAACCTGTGCAAAGAAGTAGTTTGCACGATCGTATTAATAGCCGATTTGACAGCATGCAAAAAAATGGTTTTTGGAACGAAATAAAAGTTTTATACCAGAACCCTCAACTTAATCTAGAACTCCCCTCTATTCGCTGTATTGGGTATAGGCAAGCGTGGTTATTGTTAGATGAGTTAAAAGCAACAGGTAAAGATCCCTTCCAACTATCAAGCGCTGATCAAAAACAATTGTTAAGTAAATGGCATGAGTTAGGCAGTGCGGCTACAAGGCAATTAGCCAAACGCCAACTCACTTGGCTTAGATCAATGCCCCAGCGGCATGTTATTGCCAGTGATGACTCACAGGCTGAGGCTTTAGTTATTGAGAAAGCCATCTCAATATGCAAATATTAGAGAGTTAATATTACTAAAATATAATTTTTCATTAAAAAGGCCAAATAAACTCCTCATTTTTTTGATAATAACCCTCAATTGAACTGTTCATATTGAAATGATAGACTAGGGCTTAAAAATGCACTATAACCCTAGTCAAAGTTGAAGGCAATTAAACCTCATCGCAGAAGGCAAAACTGCCCTTCAAAATAGTAGATTCACTATTCTATTCATCTACTTTAACTTTGTAACT
>JALQUL010000377.1 GCA_023260735.1 Limnohabitans sp.
CTATCAGGTTTTATTAAATCCCCGTTACCCTAAAAATGATTTATTAAAAGAAGATTTTTACATCGAAGAACAGGTACTCAATATCAACTATAGCCCCACATTTTTATTAGAAAAATTAAGCAGTAACTCCACTTCAATTCCTGTAGAAATTAAAGAAGCCATACGCCAACAATTAATTATTACAATAGCGGCATCTAATAATAACAGCCTCATCAAAAATAGTGTTAAATGAGCTCAGAAACTTTGCCATCACAGCCCACACCGCATGTGCAGTCTCCCCGCCCTAACCAAGCGCCTGCCTCGCCTAATTCACTCATCACCACAGTGTTAGGCCCTCAGCCCTATGAAGCGGTATTCAATGCCATGGTGCAGTTCACCCAAGAACGCGACGCCAACACCCCCAATGAGCTTTGGATGTGTGAACATAGCCCTGTTTACACCCAAGGCTTAGCGGGTAAAGCCGAGCATTAAATCGACCCAGGTCTTGTACCAGTAATTGCTACCAATAGGGGTGGTCAAGTAACTTATCATGGGCCAGGGCAGGTGGTGGCCTATCCACTCATTGATTTAAAACGTGCAGGCTATTTTGTTAAAGAATATGTTTATCGCCTCGAGGAAGCCGCCATTCAAACCCTCGCTGTTTGGGGAATTGTCGGTCATAGGGTGGCAGGCGCACCCGGAATTTATATTCGACTCAATGACCCATTTAGTCATGCCATATTGCAAAATAAACCTCAATTCGCAGGCTCAGCCCCCACTTCAAATAACGAACTAGCGACAGAATCTAAAAACCTAAACCCCGACTTTACAGGTCTTGGCAAAATTGCGGCATTAGGAATTAAGGTCAGTAAAAACTGTACCTATCATGGCTTATCGCTTAATGTGGATATGGATTTATCTGCCTTTTTAAAAATCAATCCTTGTGGCTACCAAGGTTTAGCAACTGTTGACATGAAATATTGTGGTGTACAGGCCTCATGGCAAGAAGTTTCTAGTGTGCTGGCACAAAAATTAAGCGCCTACTTACAAGCCTAACTTTTCAAACACTCTTTCGCCTATTGGCCTCTTTATGGCCAATAAAAAGTGGAGCTTGGCCACTTTAGCCTTTTAAACTCCTTATTTTTGAGCAATTTACCCATAGCAATCACTACGGGAATCATAATGGCGTTTGCGGTCAATTCATCAGTGCTTGCCAGCATCACGGTTTATTGGCTTCTATTGGCTTATGTGCTAGGGTTTATTAATTCATTTTTATATCTTATACTGTTTAATACATCCATTACGACGTTTATACGTCAATAGAAATGCTTAAAAAAATTTTACTCGGCATACTTTTTTTTACTTATTTTAGTACTATTTTTGCACAAATTGACCTAGACACCGATAACAACACCGACTACAAAGACGCTCTCCAATTTTTTAAAGCCAAAAACTATGGTAAATCTTTAGAGCTCTTTAAAAAAATGGCCAAAGAAGAACAACCCTTTGCTATGTACCAAGTGGGTTATATGTATGAGCGAGGTTTAGGTGTTAGCGCCAGCGAAAAAACCGCTTTTGAATGGTATTTAAAAGCAGCTAATGCTGGAGACGCTGCGGGGCAATTTAGTCTTGCCAACGCTTATTTTAAAGGGGCTGTCGTCACTAAAAATAACGAGACCGGCTTTCACTGGATGACTAAAGCAGCAGAACAAGGCGACGCAACTGCCCAGTACCAATTAGGCCAGCTCTATACCAATGGTTTAGGTACTGCAAAAGATCCTTTAAAAGGGTTTTTCTGGGTAAGAAAATCGGCCTTTGGCGGCATTGCGGCAGCTCAGTTCGATATGGGTATTCATTACGAATATGGCATTATGGTATCCAAAGATGATGCCCAAGCCCGCTTGTGGTATTCCAAATCAGCCCAACAAGGTTATGTCAAATCACAAACTAATTTAGCTAGTTTATTGTTTAGAACTAAAAAATCAGCCTCGGATGAAAACGTACAAGAAGCTTTTTATTGGTATGAAAAGGCAGCTAGTAAAAATGATTTAATTGCGATGACCAATTTAGCCGACCTTTTATTAGTGCCTAATAAAGATGATGCACAAAATAAACAAGCCTTTGCTCTTTACGAAAAAGCGGCTCAATTAGGCGATGCCAAAGCTCAGTTTAGTGTGGCTTATATGTACGAAAATGGTATTGGCGTAGCCCAAAACTTAACGCTATCTAACGAATGGATGCTTCAAGCCGCCAAAAATGGCAATGAATTAGCCAAAAAACACCTAGAAAAAAATAAAAACAGTAATTAATTACGAGTAAAAAGTCCTTTTCAGCTTATTAATTCTAGTTTTGTTAAAATAACAAAGCCAGGCATGCTTTTGCCTTTATTTATTTTAAGCATCATCATTTTTGGTGCTACCAAGCCATGAGCCAATCAGACCAAAACACACCCTCTACACTTCGCCCTGCCATTCGTGAATCTCAAAGCGCCGAAAATTACGACGCCAGCGCCAAACAAAAAGCAGGCGCTAAGTTATCTCGTATTCCAGTTAAAGTGGTACCAACCGAACTACTTAAAAAACCCGATTGGATTCGCGTAAAGGCAGGCTCACCTAGCACTCGTTTTTACGAAA
>JALQUL010000202.1 GCA_023260735.1 Limnohabitans sp.
ATCAAATTCAAAGCTGATTTCATCTACCAAAACAACACAAAACCTGGGCTGTTTAGCGGAACGATTACCCCTGTCTCGCCTTCTACTAGCAGAGATAAAACGGCACCAGTTGAACCCACTATCAATGAAGAATTGGCTGGAAACATTGCCCAAAGCAATGCTCTGGCTGAACCAGCATTTGAATTAGAACATTCCTCACCCGAAACAGTGACAGAATTGACTGATGCGACAGAATCCCCGAATCCGACTCCGTTTTGGGCTGAACCAGCAATGAATTCCACGGCTGAACCCGAACCCGAACCCGAATCTCATTTGACGACTGAACCAGCCAGTTTTAATTCCAAGGCTGAACCAGCAGAAGTTATTTCTTCTACTTCTTCAAAAACTGCCCCAGCCAGTGACTCATTTTTAGGTGAGGCGGATACTGTTTCAACCCCAAAGCCCCAAGTTCAAAAAATTCAAGCTTACAGCAAAGTAATTAAACCACCTATGCGTAAAGCAGGAGCTTCAGCAAGGCTGAATGCGGATGCTTTTATGGCGTGGGTTCAAAAGGGGCTTGGTACCAATGAAGTCATCTACAACGAAAGCGAAGCTTTTGTTCATTTTGTAAATGATGGTATGGCCATCATTTCACCCAAAGGTTTTAAAGAGTATCTATTGACCAATAAGTATATTGGCTCCATTGGAAACTCAAAAGATGAAGTAAGAGCATTACAACGTGAAATGCAAAAGTCTGGCTATTTGGTCTTTAACAAAGCGGCCAATAGTCATTTTCATCAATACCAAACTCTATCGGGAGATGGGAAAACTGGGGCAGTCATTACATGTTACCTGGTACCCAACCCGCAAGCTTATATCAGCCCAGTACCGTCACCTAATCCACTTTTACAAAAAGTGGAAAGCGTGAAAACTGAACCAACCAACGAGGATATAAATGATGAATAGTATGAAAACATTGCAAGGCGAGGGCAATAGTGAGGCTTTCAGGCAGTTTGTTTGGCTTTATGTGAACATTATTACAGAAACTGTATCAGCTCTTGGCATGAATCCGACCTATGAGCTGATATATAAATATGCAGCCGATTTAGATGCTTTAGCTGAAATGTATCTCACCAAATGGCTCAATAAAGAGCACCCAGGCTGGGAAAACAAAATCCAGCCTATGGATGCTAAAACGCTAAACAATAAGATTATGCAAACAGGTCGATCAGTAAAAATTATTGAAATGGTAGATTTGATTGCAAAAGAACACTGGAGCGACAAAATTGCAGACTCTTTGGTTGCTATTTTGGCCAATAACAAAAGTCGGTATCAAGCTCTAATTAACTCTTTATTCCCATTATTAGAAAAACTAACGTCAGGCAAAGTTTCTGAACTTTTATCCCCCAATTGGGATGATTTACTGGACCAGCGAAGGGTATTTGATTGGGATAAAATAATGAATATGGGTGGAGTTGTTTATGTAGGTCTGGATGCTTTGTCTGATTCTGAAGTTTCATCTGCAGTGGGAAATGGAATGTTTGCCGATTTAACCAGTACCGCAGGCAGAAGGTACAAGTTTGGCATGGGTTTTGGTCAAAGTGATTCAAAAGAGGTTTCAAAAGGTCAAAAAGTCTGCATTCATGCAGACGAATTCAATGAATTAATGGGTGATGAATCTGTGCCTATGCTCAATAAGACAGGTGGAGCAGGCTACGAGGTGACGGCATACACTCAAACATGGAATGACGTAGCCGCCAAAATTGGCAATGCAGACAAAGCGGCTCAAATTGGCGGAAACTTGAATACGCTCATTATGCTAAGAGTGAAAAATACTGAAACAGCCGAAATTTTAACCAATCAATTGCCGCAAGTTGAAATCCAGAGCGTAACACAAGTTTCGGGCAGTGGAGATACGAATGATCCTGGTGAATTTGCTGACTTTACCAGTTCCACAGAAGACCGATTATCAATGCGTGAAGTGCCGATGCTAAATCCATCAGATCTCGTGCAATTACCCAAAGGGCAATGTTTTGCTTTATTGGAAGGTGGTCAATTAGCCAAAATAAGACTTCCATTACCCTCAAAAATTGATGATGATTGTTGGCCAACTGAGATGAATGATGTTTTTAACGGAATGCAAGCCCAATATAACCGTTATCTAACCCAAGTAGATAATGAGCAATGGAGTGGTTTTAAAGTGCCAGAATATGTAGCTCCAGCCGATTTTTACGGCAATAAAACAGATGGTTTAACAACTGAGGGGCAATCATAATGGCGAATGAACCAATTCATATTTCAAGAGTTTCACTGTGGCCGTTTTGGGTAGCCGCTAGGCTATTTCTTGGGGCATTTTTGATTTATTTTGTGTCCCTCGTGGTAGTTGTTTTTTATGCCTCAAGACTGCCCGAAAATCAACAACTTCCTTGGGCTGAAGGCTTAATCACGTTTTACAGCTCTGAGTCAAAAGACCCTGTTTTTGCTGAGGAAATGGGGGCAAAACTGCATTACAACCTTTTTATTCGGACTGGGATTAAGCAGTTTGCTACCGTTAAAAATGAAACTATTTTTGAGAAAACAAAAGCAAACATTGCCAAACTACCTATTTTAGGATTATTAGAGCGAGCTACCTATTTATTTGGTATTAAATTAACCCATGTAATTTTAGCTTTGCCTGTTTTTTTTGCGTTGATTGTCATAATGGCCTTTGAGGGCTGGATGCAGCGGTCAATCAGGAAAGCTTGCAGTGGGCACGAATCTGCAAGTATTTACCACCGTGCTAAAAAATTTAGTTTTACATTGATGCCACCTTTAGTGGCTAGTATTTATTTGGCTTCACCATGGGCTTTTAAGTCGATTCTTTTATTTCTACCTTGTATTGTTGTGACAGCGTATTTAGTAAGACTTCAAGCGGTTTACTATAAAAAATATTTTTAATTTGTACACCAATGTTTGACCTAATTATTGTTTTGGGTATAATCTGAATTGTGGGGAATTTAGAGGGAGTAGTTCTAATCGGTTTTAGTAATATTCTTGGGCTTGGCTTTAGTATTTTTTGATAATTGCACTTATGTGTATGATTTTTTTAATAAATTTCATTTAACATAATATACATTGTATAAAGTCAAATTTTATTAAATTAAAGTTCCTCATTTAATGAGTTCTGTATTTTAAACGAATAAGGCATAAATAATAGTATCGTATCTGAGCTTAACTGGCTAGGGCGGTTATTCTTTTGGCTCGATGTGTCGTTTAGCTTGCCAATAGACTTTTTATTGGAACCGAGCATGACGTACTCAGGGGATCGTTGCACCTGAATCTCTTCAGGAAGGCCTTAGGCATATTCCCGTTTTCAGTCTTTATGCTGGTTCTCTCAAGGATTAATGATAATCGCTCTAATGGACTTGAAATCAGCCACATTGCGAGTAACCACCACTATGCCATTTACTAGGGCTGTTGCTGCAATTAGTGCGTCACGCTCATTAAGTAGGCAAACTGAAATAATATTACTGGTTGGTAGATAACAAAGACTCCAAATTAAACTATTTTGATATACGTTTGAATGCAACCTTGTTGCTTCATTAATAAGGTGACCAAATTAAATTCTAATTAAAAAGCCCACCTAAGTGGGCTTTTAATAATAAACAATCAAATATTGAATTATGAATTAGTAGCTTCTGCTTTAGCTTGTCTTTTTTGAGCTAATCTGCCTAAACCCAATACACCAATAATACAGATTGCATAAAATCCATATGTAAACCATGCATCAGTTGGAATATAGCCGGTTAGAATTTTTTCCTCTTTCATCATTTTTGCTGCGGTAATGGCTAAGACGGCAGAACCAAGATAAATGATCACTGGGAAACGCTCTAAAAGCTTTAATACCACAGTACTACCAAACACTACAATTGGAATACTAATTAATAAACCTAAAACAACCAAATCCATGGCGCCATGTGAAGCACCAGCAACGGCCAATACGTTATCAATTCCCATCAAAGCATCTGCAATCACTATAGTTTTCATGGCTGCAAAAAAAGTCGCTGCGGGAGCACCATGCTCATCGCCATCGCCTTGGTCAGCTAATAACTGGTAGGCAATCCATAATAATCCAATACCACCAGCCAATTTAAGGCCAGGAATTTTTAGTAACCAGACTGCTACTAAAGTCATTAATGACCTTACAACAATGGCTCCAACAGTGCCCCATATAATAGCCTTTTTTTGCAAATGAGAAGGCAAACTTCTTGCCACCATCGCAATCACAATGGCGTTATCGCCAGCTAAAACTAAGTCAATTAAAACAATTGCTAATAAAGCAGACCACCAATTGGCGGATAAAAATTCCATGATTCAATACTTTCTTTGAAAAACCAAAACGAAAACAGAGGGAAAAGCGTTGAAAGGGACAAAGTGTAAGAGATGAGGGGAATCATTTTTTACTTTGAGCTTCGCTTAAAGAACCAATGTGGCATTTAAGACGAAGGTCTTGCCAAATATTGTGAACCTAAAAATTGCACGCAAAATTTAAAAAGTTCTTTTCAATATCAAGGCCACCGGATTATTGTTTTAAACACAATGCACGTGTTGACGATGACTTTACAACCCAATCAATAAACTGTAGTTGCAGGCTACTCCCCTTCTATCTCTATTCTAACTTAAACTGTAACAATTTGCAAAGCCGATAGTTGAAATGGGCATGAATATAAATTTAAAAAATTTAACTCTTATTTCAACTCAATCCATCACTAGTGAATCAACCTAGCCATCAAATGAATCAATTTTGCATCATCAAACATATCAAAATGATAAATTAAACAACAAAATAGACAGCTGACAGTTCACCAGCATCACCATTACACAGTTCTTTAGTGGCTTAATTCACAATAAGAAATTCAAACTCTGGGATCAAAACTACTCAAGTCTTTATTGTGATCTTCGTAATCTTGTTTTTGTTTAGCGGCCACAAAAGCCAAATGAGTGCTTAGAAATACTCTATTGTGGTTCAATTTTTTGCCCAAATCGGTCAAAATTAATTTGTCCATTACAGGGCCTTTCACCTCGGCTAACCAAAGTTCAATATTACGCTGTTGCAAGTTAAAATCTATTTTGTTTAGAGTCGTTAATGCAGTGGCATCAATCGCATTAACAGCTGAAAAAATCAATACCACATAACGGGTATTAGAATATTGATTTAACAATGCCCAAACTTTTTCTTCAAGCGCACTGGCATTGGCAAAATAAAGACTTTCATCCACTCTTAAGGCGATTAATCCTTCTTGTGTTTCGACTTTAAACCTATCAATGTTGCGGTAATGTTCTGTACCTGTTACACGGCCAACAACTGCCATATGAGGACGACTGCTACGCCACACCATTACACAAAGCGACATAGCTACACCCAATACAATTCCTTGTTGCACACCCCAAAAAACCACACCACAAAATGTAGTAATAAGAGCAAATGCATCGGCCTTGTCATATTGCCAAGCCTTTTTAAGTGTATCAATATCAATCATGCTACTAATAGAAATCATGATGGTAGCAGCAAGTACTGCTTGAGGCATAAAATAAAACCAAGTGGTCAATCGTAATAAAATGAGCAACATTAATAATGCAGCTATTACTCCTGCCATTTGAGTTTTTGCACCTGCAGAAAAATTAACTGCCGAGCGCGCAAAACCTCCCATTACCGAATACCCACCAGTTGTTGCACTAGCCAAATTTGCAAGACCTAAAGCGACTAGCTCCTGATTAGCATTGATCTCTTCATTACGTCTTAAGGCCAATGCTTTTGCCACCGATACTGATTGAACAAAACCCACTAAAGCGATTAATAAAGCAGGTAACCATAAGCTTTGAATTTCAGTAAATGCAGCTTGTGGCCAATAAAATGGACTTAAACCTTCTGGTAATTGGCCTACGATTTTGACCTGATGTTGTGTATTGAAGTCAAATCCAGCAACGACCCAACTTGCAACAAATAAAACTAATAACGGTACTATTTTTGCAGATAAATCAGCGACCTTTTGTGACAAACCTAAGCGCATTAATAGCAACTGAAAGTACTGTTTAGCAAACCATAAACTTAATAATGCCAACAAACCAATCAAACTAGTATAGGAGTTAAAAGTATTGATATGTCGAGTCAACTGTAGTAAAAAATCGAGGGTGCTACTACTGGAAAATGTTAAGCCCAACAAAGGGTTGACTTGGCTTAGAGCAATCAATGTTGCGGCACCAGACGTAAAGCCACTCAGTACCGGTTGACTTAAAAAGTTAGATAAAAATCCAAGTCTAAATAGACCAAAAATAGCTAGCATTAAGCCTGATAAAAAACACAGGCCAATTGCCAAGCTAATATACTGTGGGCTAGCCACTACAGCTAAACCAGCTAAGCTGGTAGAGGTCATTAAAGAGGCTACCGCTACAGGGC
>JALQUL010000406.1 GCA_023260735.1 Limnohabitans sp.
GTCTGTTTTTTAGCTGTTTTTATTTACCATTTCAAGCATATAAAAGAAGTTTTTAGGTTTTTAAAAGCAGTTCAGACCACAGGGGTATTCAAATGACGGCAAAAATTATTGATGGCAAAAAAGTCGCTCAACATGTACGTAGCGAATGTAAATTATTGGTCGATCAAATGAAAAAACTGGGGGTAAGCCCTGGTTTGGCCGTCATTATTGTGGGCGATGACCCTGCCTCTAAAGTTTATGTGGCTAATAAAGTCAATGCTTGCCGAGAAGTGGGTCTTGATTCAAAAGTTTACACTTTTCCAGCCAATGCCACCGATCAAGAAATCGAAAGTGAAATTTTAAGACTCAATGCTGACCCTAAAGTACATGGCATTTTGGTGCAACTGCCTTTGCCTGCTCATTTAAATGCAAAAAAATTGATTGCCTCTATTTCTCAAGATAAAGATGTCGATGGTTTCCATTTATATAACGTAGGCAGTTTGGTGGCGGGAACTACTTTGTTCCCACCTTGTACGCCTTTTGGGGTGCAAAAATTATTGGAATATGAAAATATTCCGGTTGCTGGGCAAAATGTGGTGGTGGTAGGGGCTAGCAATATTGTAGGTAAACCTATGGCCCTCATGTTAATGCAACAAGATGCTACTGTTTGTATTTGCCATGCTAAAACCCGTGACTTGGCCCAATTTACTATTTTGGCTGATATTTTGGTGGTAGCTGCTGGTAAACCTAATTTAATTGTCCCACAAATGGTGCGCCGTGGTGCAGTAGTGATTGATGTAGGTATTAATCGCTTGCCCAATGGTCAATTAGTGGGTGATGTCGATTTTGAAGGGGTGAAAGAAAAAGCCTCTTATATTACCCCTGTTCCGGGTGGGGTGGGCCCCATGACGGTATCTATGCTGGTACACAACACCGTGCAGTCCGCTATTAGGCAATCTGGTTTGCAATTAGAAGTTTAACTTCAGGGGCTTATGTCGCAACATGAACCTGTAATGTCGTGACTTGTATAGGACTAAACCCTAGTTATTGCTCACAATCAGAAATTGATTTTAATATGTCATGGTTTGGTAAGAATTGATTATCAAATCCAATAATTTGATTTTTGTGTTTTATCGATTCAATCAAAAGGGTAATTTTAATGGCTCTTAGTGTTTTTGACTTGTTCAAAATTGGAATTGGACCTTCCTCATCTCATACGGTGGGCCCTATGAAGGCTGCAGCGATGTTTGCAAGCTTTCTAGAGAGCCAAGGTTTGGCAAGCCAAACGGTTCGTATTGAAACCAAATTATATGGATCTTTAAGTGCCACCGGTAAGGGGCATGGTACCGATACAGCAGTTATTCTAGGTCTCGAAGGCTTAATGCCAGACAGCATAGACCCAGACACCATTGAGCCACGATTGGCGGCCATTCGTAAAGAAGGTGTCTTGCAATTGGCTGGAAAATATCCTATTAAATTCATTGAAAAACCCGACCTTTTATTTTTACGCCGCGAAACTCTGCCGTTTCATACCAATGGTTTAAAACTAAAAGCTTTCTCTGCTACTGGCGAAACCCTGGCTGAAAAAAGTTATTTCTCGGTGGGTGGTGGTTTTGTGGTGTCGCAAGAAGATGCACAAGCAAGTACTGAAGGCAAAAAAATTATTGCAGATCCTACCCAAGTACCATTCCCGTTTACAAGTGGTTCGCAGTTAATTCAATTAGCCAAAGAAAATAATTTAACGATTGCTCAATTGGTTTTTAAAAATGA
>JALQUL010000387.1 GCA_023260735.1 Limnohabitans sp.
ATTAGGTACCTTAAGACGGGAGTTGATTCAAACCGTCGGAGTTGACATTACTCGGCGTCTTTTATTACGTACGGGTTTTGCAGCAGGGCAAAGAGATGCGGCACTTGCCAGAGAAGTAAGAGGAAAATCAGGTCTATTTGATATGTTTTTAGTAGGGCCTCAGCTTCATATGCTGGAAGGTGCGGTACAGGTCACACCTGAAAAGTTTGATTTTGATCCGATTGCAGGCAATTTTCATGGCATTTTTAAATGGCAACACTCATGGGAGGCCGAGGTCCATAGTCGAGATTTTGGAATACAAGAAACCCCTGTTTGCTGGATGTTGTTAGGTTATGCCTCCGGTTATACCAGTGCCTTTGTGGGTAAAACAGTCTTATTTAAAGAATCACAATGCGAGGCCTGTGGTAGAGCGCATTGCCTAATAGAAGGCAAACCGGTCTATGAGTGGGAAGACGGTGAAGCCATGAGCAAAGATTACAACTCTGAGTCATTGTTAGTTCATCTGGAAGATTTAAATGCACAAGTACAAATACTTCGCTCTTCCTTACAACCTGCCGATGAATTAGGGCCCTTAATTGGTCAATCCGTTGCCTTTGGTAAAGCGGCCACTCTCATGAGAAAAGCTGCCTCAACTCAAGTCACCGTTTTATTGAATGGTGAAACCGGCGTAGGTAAAGAAAGATTTGCTAGGGCTATTCATGCCATGAGTCCCCGTGCCGATAAGCCGTTTATTGCAATTAATTGTGCGGCACTTCCCGCTGAACTCATAGAATCAGAATTATTTGGAGCTGAAAAAGGGGCTTATACAGGTGCCAATACTGCACGTGCAGGTCGTTTTGAAAGAGCCGATGGAGGAACTCTTTTATTAGATGAACTAGGCGATTTACCGCTCTCTGCACAAGCGAAATTATTAAGAGTTCTAGAAGATGGCGTGGTCGAGCGTTTAGGCAGCTCAGCACCCAGAAAAGTCAATGTTCGAATAGTAGCTGCTACTCATGTGCATTTAGAAGAGGCCGTCAAAGCAGGCCGATTTAGGCAAGACTTATTGTATCGACTCAATGTTTACCCCATCAAAATCCCGCCTCTACGAGAGCGTAAAGATGACATCGAAGCCTTGGCAAGTCATATGCTTAAAAAATTTTCTAGTTTGCATGACAAACGAGTACTAGGCATAACTGATAGAGCTTTAGCAGCAATGCGAAGATATTCTTGGCCAGGAAATGTGCGAGAGCTAGAAAACCTAATTGAACGAGGCGTAATTTTGGCCAGTCATGGTGAATGGGTCGATGTCGATGAAATTTTCCCTAATTATCTAGATGAAAATGAAGTGGGTTTAGATGCCAACGGTCATCTTAAAACCAACACGCTTGCCTCCACCAAAGAACTACTCAATAACATGATACAAAGTCAAACCAGCCTAGATGATTTAGAGGCTAATTTGATTAATGCAGCAGTGAATCAGCATGAAGGAAATATTTCGGCAGCGGCTAGAAGTTTAGGTATTACTCGCCCACAATTGAGTTACCGTTTACAACGTCTTGAGCAAAAATAATCACTCATAAAACTAATATTGATATTTAAAACAAAATTTTATTTAAAATAAAACAATGGCCAAACAATCATTTTTAATGTCTGAAGCAGAACAAAGTAGCAACTCGCCCAACAAAACTTTAATCGAGCGGGCCTACACACAATTGCGTAGTGATATCGTAGATGGCCGTTTAGCCCCTGGCGAAAAATTACGAGTTGAACATTTAAAAGAAAGTTATGGAGTAGGAGCAGGCACCCTTAGAGAAGCTATTACCCGATTGGTAAGTGACGCCCTAATAGAAGCCGAAGGACAAAGAGGGTTTAAAGTCACAGCAGTTTCCTTATCTGACTTAGAGGATCTTACCCGTTTACGTCTACATATCGAAATTGATGCCCTCAGACAATCTATCCGAAAAGCAGATGAGGCTTGGCGTCTAAATCTTCAAAAAAGTTTTGATGAAATGTCCGCCTTCGAACAACCTATTCAAACCAATAAAATTCATCTATGGGAAAGTTTGAACACTCAGTTTCATAACGCCTTAATAGCCGCTGGCGCATCGCCTTGGACACTTCGTTTTTTATCCATTTTAGCTAGGCATGGTGAACGTTACAGAAGGTACGCGATTGGGCTTCCCAATAACCGCAGAGATGTACATGCCGAGCATCTTGAAATATTTGACTATGCGATGAGTGGCAACGAAGCAAGAGCCGCCTTAGCTCTGGAATCACATATTACCACTACCCCAGAAGTCATTAAAGCTGCCATTAAAAATGGTGTGGATGTGTTTAATACAGGTCAAATTACCTCAGTATTATTCCATCAAGCCACCGAAAAAATGAATAATGAATTACTAATTGAATAAGGCAAAAAAATTAGTTTATCATTTGCCTATTGCCATTAAATGGCACATCGTCAAATTTCATACTTAGTTTGGCATGCCAGCCTGTCCAACTGGCGTTGGCACTAAATAGCTCCAAATCAGAATAACTACCGGCTGTATAGCTAAGACCTAAGCGCAAATTTTTGTAGAGTTTTAAGCCTAGCTCTGCACCGTATCCTCTAACAAGAGTTCCATTTGATTGTGCCACGCTGCCCATTAAACTCACATCCACAATATCGCTTAATTCAAAATTGACTTTTGCAGCCAACAAAGAAGCTCTCCATCGAATTTCATGTTGTGCCACTCGATCCCTGACTATTTTCTGAGCTGCTTGCGCCTGCAAAGTCACGTTACGCAAAGGACGATAATTTACATGTACGCTTGCCACCGTAATTTGATTATCTTTTTCATCATTTAAAGCAGTCGAATTTTCGCTACGCATCTCTAGCTTAGTGAGTGCGCTTAAACGATTAGTGGCTAAGTCACGATAGGCTAAACCCGCTTGCAATTGATTTTGAGTAAGTTCGCCATTGCTCGCTACTAATTTATAATTTTGCGCAATGTAAATATCTCTCACAATTGCCGTCCATTCATCAGACATTTTGTAGTCAAAGGCAGCTGTACCCAACCATTGCTGATTAATGTTGCTATCTCGTAATTCTAATTTACCACCCCATTTAGTGGCACTATTGGGTTGATGCAAAAAGCCCAGATTATAGGCTCTAGCCGATTCTAATGAGTCATCGTAAGCTAAAGTTTTGACCTGTTCTATTCCAGTATTAAGAGTGAAAGCTTCAGACACTTTCCATAGTTGACGCAAACCTACAGCAGAAGATGCGTTTAAGCCTTGCCCTACATCATTTAAACGGTATTCAGAAAAGATTTGGCCATTTTTTATATATTCAGCATCTATACCCACCACTGCTTGACGGCTAGTAGTGCCTTGTATATTCGTACCGTTGACCTGAGCCTCTAAATCATTATTCAACTCGGCCTTGGCATACATCTTACTATTATCGTTGAGTTGATATTGCGCCCCAACAGCACTTCTATTTTTTGTCAAATCATTAACAGAAGCCTCGTATTCTGCGCTTAATTGAATGTCTTTAGTAATGTCAAGAATAGCTTTCATTTCAGCACTGGTGTACTCATTTTGAATGGTATTTTTAGTTTTTCCATTTACTCCTTGGGCACTGGAGTTGGCCGTAGCTGATGATGTTTGAGTACGTACTAACCCTGCACCAGAGCTAGCGCCGTTGGCCCAGCCCAAATTAGATAATGAGGAATAGGCTGATGCAGTCGTGTTAGCAGAAAGATCTCCCACTTTTCCCTCTTCTTTCACTTGTTTTAAGCTGGCTTCTAGGGTTAAAGCAGGATTAGCTTCATAAACAATTCCAAGTCGAGCTAATTCTTTTTTGGAATGAGCGTTTAAATCTTTGTAACTCAACACCTGAGCCTGCACTGCCAAGTCAGGCTGGACTTGGTACTGTCCGTTAATTGCTAAATCTTGACGATTTGGCAATACTGCAGCTTGACTATTTTGGAAACCAGCTTCCGCCTCCGTCCCGAGACCGTCGAGCCAGTGCGATATGTCTGCGAGCGTGGTCGGGCAGACCTGCGGGCACCAGGTGAAGCCGAAGAAGACGAGCGAGGCACGACCGATCAGGGTCTCCGGCCCCACCGGCTCTCCCTCGTGATA
>JALQUL010000426.1 GCA_023260735.1 Limnohabitans sp.
AGTGGGTAGAGCAAACGCACTTAATGCCGCTAAGCCTGGTAAGGAAAGCATCAGGGTGATTTCAGGAATTTTGACAAACAATAACTGAAACAATGAAATCGCTAAAAAACAAATTGGCCAGGCAATATGACGATTGCTTAAGTGATAACGCCAGTGCCAAAGTGTCCATAAAACCATTGGCCAAAGTGGCCACCAGTACCATAATAAAAGTCGGCCTATTTTTTGTAGTTCTAAGGCTGTCCAACTTGGAGTTGCCAAGTGAAATTGGAATAACTTGAGTTGCCAAGCAAAAACCACAATGAAGAGTGTGGAAAGAAGTAGAAAAACAACTTTAAAAATGTTGACTTTAATGTCGGGGTTAGGGCCTTGAATGGAAAAGGTTTGAGCCAATAACGACCATATTCCAATTAAACTTGCGGCAACTCCTAAAAACAAAGCAATATTAGGAGCCGCACTAAGGGACAAGCCTAAACTACCCAATATAAATCCCAATAAGGGCAAACAAAGATGGTGTGTGAGGGCCGCACATGAGGAGAAAATGAGAGTTGCAAAGAATAATTGAGCAAGGGCAGGGCCCACCTCATGAGAGGCTTGGGCCAAACCTATACAAGCCATAAAAGCCAAAGTACCTGCGTCTGCGATCGCTTTTGCGTACTCTTTTGGTGTGGCCTCACCCCCAAATGCAAAAGGCACAGGTTGAGCATGTCTGCTTAAAGCAAGGTAATAAACACCATACCAAATCAGAGTAATGGTAGCTGCTAGCATTAATATAAAAGGGAGTTTGGCAGCTAGTTCATAACCTAAAAAAGGACCTAAACTTTGAATAAAAATAGCCCCTATCCAGTAGGGTAAAAGTGCACTTGAATCTGCGAAATTTTCAAGAACGTTAGGGCGCCACCAGCTACTCGCTTCGCTAGCAAGTTCTTGCATTAAGCCGAAGTTAGAAACATCATAAGATTTCCAAGGCGATCTGCCCAAAAAGCCAGCTAAAACATAAATCATCGTTAACACCAACAAGGTGTAAGGAGGAAGTCTTCTAGCTCCTACCTTTGAAACAATGGCTGGAGTGGGGCGCAGGCGTTGATGTGTCAAGGTAATACAGGGATGTAATTAAGTAAAAAAAAAGCAGATCGAAATATCGACCTGCCTATTATAGTGAAGTAAGTTTCAGCGTATTGGCTTTTGAATAAAAGCTAATTAACTGAAGATTTAATGCACAATATTATTTAACTGCTGTTTTACCGAAACGGTTACGGAATTTCTCAACACGGCCACCCATGT
>JALQUL010000206.1 GCA_023260735.1 Limnohabitans sp.
AGATTTTATGGGTTTGCAATATATTAGTGCGTCGCTTGAGCGTTTAATTTTATATTTAAATCCAACTATTGTTTTGCTATTGGGTTGGGGTTTGTGGGGTAGAAAAATTAGTTTTGCACAGGCATTTGGTATGCTGACAAGTTATTTAGGTGTGGCTTGGGCTTTGTCGCATGAACTTCATATAGAAGGTAATAATGTGTTGTTAGGTACTATTTTAGTTTTTTTAAGTGCCCTAAGTTACGCTATTTATTTAGCCTATAGTGGGCAATGGGTAGAGCGGTTTGGCAGCATAAGACTGGTCAGTCTCACCTCTATAGTGGCTTGTTTTTTTTGTATTGGTCAGTTTTTTATCACACATCCTATTAGTGCAATGCATGTGCATAAACAAGTCATTTATTTATCCATCATTAACGCTGTTTTTTGTACCGTTATTCCAGTGATTTTTGTCATGTTAGGAATTCGTCGCTTGGGTGCCTCATTAGCTTCACAGATAGGTTTGATAGGTCCCATTTCAACTTTTGTCTTAGCCTATTTTTTCTTAAGTGAACCTATCAGCATCAATGCATTATTAGGTGGGTTTTTAGTTTTAGTTGGAGTGGCCCTTGCCTCCAGTAATTTAACGCGTCAATCATTTAAAAATATTATTCTGAATTTTAGGAGAAAATCATGACAACTGTAAAAGCTATCCAGATTCAAAAACCAGGTGGTCCTGAAGAACTTCAATTAGTAAGTGTTGAAATAGGCGAGCCAGGTCCAGGCGAAATTCGTATTGCTCATAAAGCCATTGGTCTTAATTTTATTGATGTGTACCATCGAACCGGTTTATACCCCATGCCTATGCCTTTACAAATAGGTATGGAAGCCTCAGGAATAGTTGAAGCAGTTGGCGAGGGAGTCACTCACTTAGCAATAGGTGATCGTGTCGCTTATGCCAGTGCCCCTCCAGGTAGTTATTGCGAAGCTAGGGTCATGCCTGCAAAGTGTGTTTGTAAATTACCCGAAGGCATCAGTTTCGAGACTGGTGCTGCGATGATGCTAAAAGGCTTAACGGCTCAATATTTGCTGAAGCGCACCCTTCCACAAGGTGGCTTAAAGGCAAATGATTTTATTTTGTTTCATGCAGCAGCTGGCGGCGTAGGATTAATTGCTTGTCAGTGGGCTAAAGCATTAGGTTACCAACTCATTGCAACTGCTGGTAGTCCAGAAAAATGTCAATTAGCTCTAGAGCATGGAGCCGCTTTTGCCATTAATTACCGCACCGAAAACTTTGCCGATAAAGTTAAAGAAATTACAGGTGGTAAAGGTGTAAAAGTCGTGTATGACTCGGTGGGTAAAGATACTTTTGAACAATCACTCAATTGTTTGGCTCCGTTTGGCTTAATGGCTAGTTTTGGTAATGCATCAGGCCCCGTTGATCCATTTTCACCTGCGATTTTGGGACCCAAAGGCTCCATTTATGTAACTCGTCAAACTTTGTTTTCGCACATTGCATCTCGCGAGACCACCCAAGAAATGGCCGATGATTTATTTTCAATGGTGTTGTCTGGTGCAGTTAAAATCAGGATTGACCAAAAGTTTTCTCTTGTCGATGCCGCAAAAGCTCATACGGCTCTTGAGGCTAGGGCCACAACGGGCTGTACAATTTTAACGCTAGACTAATGATTTTGACAGTTGTATAAGCGCGTTGAATCTAGTACGCTTAAGCACTTATTTGTAGTGCATCAACAGTTATAAAAAATGGATAAAAAAATTCGAGAAAAGTTAATCGTATACCAAGAAGAGTTAAATGCACAAACTGCAATTCCTCCACTTAAAGATAGAGTTCCATTACTTTATAACGATACGGTTTTTGCTACTCTCGAACCTGGTTTAATCGGCCGTATTAGCCAGCTTTATTCTAAAAAAAATCCCAGGTCTATGATCTGGGATTACCATTATCATGCAGACGGTTATCTTAGTCATCTTTCATGGGAAGCTAAACCTTTTAATTCCCAATTGGCAGTGGTAGCCCAGCTTTTAAAAGACGATCAACTTTCTGGGCCTTGGCGCAATGAATTATTAGCGGTAAAAGACACCGAAGGAAATGAGTTAGGTGCAATTGAAAGAGGGGTTTGTAGGCAATTTGGAATTGAAACCGAAGCCATTCATTTGGTGGGTTATTGCGGTAAAGATAATGTGTGGGTTCAGCAAAGAGCCCACAACAAACCCAATGATCCTAGTAAATGGGATACGCTGGTTGGTGGCATGATATCTTCAGAAGATAATTTATTAAGTGCCCTAGAAAGAGAGACTTGGGAGGAGGCTGGGCTTTTGGTGGCAGAGCTTAAAATTTTAGCTACCCACGGCAAGCTACATCAGCGCAGACCTTGTGAGGATGGGTATGGTGCTTATTTAGCAGAAACAGTTCATTGGATGACAGCCAGAGTACCTTCTTTGATAAAGCCAGTGAATCAAGACGGAGAGGTCGCACAGTTTGCATTGTTACCAGCTAAAACGGTTTTGGAGATGATTCTGGCTAATGAGTTCACTATTGAAGCGAGTTTAATTTTATTAGAAGCCTTAAAACATAAATATCGCTAATTCCTATCTAGATTGATTGATCGGCAGTATTTCAACTTCTTATGCTTACCAACAATTAGAATTTTCAATTTTAATTATTTGCCATAAGGCTTAATACGATTATGTGCCAATATTCCTGCATCATCTAAAATAGGATAAGCAATAGAACAAATGTGCGAGTTAATACGTTTTAGTTCGCTGATCAAATCAATATGCAAGGAACTAGTTTCAAAACTTTGTAGGGTCTTATCGCTTAGTCTATCAAGATGAGATTGTGCAAATTGATGCTCCAAGTCTCTAAATCTTGCTTTTTCTTCGATTAAGGTTTGGGCATCTTGTACATTACCAGTTAAAAAAACACTCATGCCTAAGCGTAAATTATCTAATAGGCGCTTATGTAGTTCGGTAATTTCAGCCATACCAGCATTAGAGAAATGCCGGCCCGGTTTAATTTTTTTAGTTTCTACATCTTGTAATATGCGTTCTATTACATCGCCAATATGTTCCATATTGATGGTAAAACTAATAATATCCGTCCAGCGTTTGCTCTCGGTGTCACCTAAAGCCTCTCTTGAAATTTTGGTTAAATAATATTTAATAGAGCTATACAAGGTATCGACTGTGTCATCCATTTTGCGTAATTCTTCGGCCAATTGCAAATCATCATTTTTAATAACGGTAAGCACACCACGCAACATGGTTTCTACTACTTCAGCCTGATACATTGCTTCCCTAGCCGCACAAGAAATGGCCAATGAGGGGGTACTTAAAGCTGAAGGGTCTAGGTGATGATGCCTCGTAATTTTAGATTCTGCATTTTTTACATTAGGTAAAATAATTTCAGCTAGTTGGGCAAACCATTGAGTGAAGGTAATACAAATCAGCCCCACCATTAGGTTAAAACATAAATGCAAAATAACGACTAATTGAGCGGGGTCGTTGGTGTATTGCTGGGCCAGTGGTAGCCAGAAGCTAAGCAAAGGTAGGGCAATTAATACACCAGTTATCTTAAACAGTAAATTGCCCATGGGCACACGCCTGCTGTCTATATCTGATTTGGCAGTAGTAATGACGGCCAATAATCCACTTCCCAAATTAGCGCCTAATACCAAACCTAAAGCGACTTCTATAGGAACACCACCAGAAGCTGCAATAGTGGCAGTTAGTAAAACAATGGCAAGGCTTGAATAAGAAAAAACGACCAACATCGCACCCACCAACAACTCTAATAGTAAGTCACTAGACAGGGTGGCTAACAACGCTTTAACCGCTGGTGATTGAGTTAACACGACAGTAGAGTTGGTCACTAGCCTGAGCGCTAAAAGCATTAATCCTAAACCAATTAAAACACGACCTACTCTGCCTGCTGTAGTATCGGGCCGGGTAACAAATAAAAAAACTCCCACTAAAATAAATAAAGGCGATAGCCAAGACAAGTCAAGGGAAAATAAAACAGCCATGACACTAGTGCCAATGTCAGCGCCCAACATAACAGCCAAGGCAGGTGTAAGACCGACCAAACCCTGCCCAACAAACGAGGAAACAATTAAAGCCGTGGCAGTGCTTGATTGCACCAAAGCAGTTACAGCAAAACCTGAAAGCATTGCGGTAAAACGATTTTTCATACCCACACCCAAAACCGATCTCAATTTGCTGCCAAACACTTGTAATATGCCTTTACGAACCAAGTGTGTACCCCAAACCAAAAGGGCAATAGCTGCTAATAAATTAAGTAAATGGGTCATTAACCTGCCTTTTAAAAATATAAATAGTAGATTGTCAACAATCTACTATTTATCATTATCAAGGAAAAAAGCAAAAAAAATGTTAGTTATTTGGGTCTTTTTGAAAAGAATTGAAAATTGGGTGTATTTTTTTTCAGTTTTTTGGGTGTTTATTAAGTTATTTTAATAAAAATTTTAAAATAACTTGTTTTTTCATCAAATTGTCACATTAGTCAGTTAGGTGATTTTTTCCCGAAGGACCTACTCAGCTCATCCCAGATTAACACGATAGCGCCCACTGTAATAGCGCTATCGGCAACGTTAAATGCCGGAAAATGTCCTGCATAAAACAAGAAATCGAGTGCTGCATGATGGAAATCTAAAAAGTCCACTACATAACCATAACTGACTCTGTCAATTAAATTACCAATTGCCCCAGACAGAATAAGAGTTAAAGCCAGAGACAATCGCTTGTTTGCTAAACTCGTGCGAAGCATATTGCTGATGACAACAATAGCGGCAATGGCTAAGATTGTAAAAAACCATCTTTGCCAACCGCCTGCATTAGCTAAAAACGAAAAGGCAGCTCCTTCATTATGCACTCTTACAATATTAAAAAAGCTCGTTACAAAAACACTGTCTCTGAACTCGAAATGCTTGACTATCCACAGTTTGGTGAGTTGATCCAACACCACCAAAAGCAAGCATAAAGTCAGCCATTTTTTGAGTGACACAGATGATGTCAAAGCTTTTGAAGGGCTTGCATCATTGCTTGGCGTAGTGGAGTTATTAGACATGTAATCGCTTTTCATCAGAGCCTGTTAAATTACCTGTACAGCGCCCACAAATAGTGGGGTGTTCTGGGTTGCTACCCACATCTTCTTCATAATGCCAGCAACGCTCACATTTCACGCCTTTGGCTACGCTGGTTTGAATTTTTAATTCATCACCTTGTACCAACTCTAAGCTAGAGGTAATAAAGGCAAATGCAATGTCTTGACCCAAGCTTTGTAAAAGGGCATAGTCAGTAGCAGGAGCTGCAATAGCTAAATGCACTTGTAATGAAGAACCGACAGCACCTGAAGTACGCAAGGTTTCGATTTCTTTATTGGCTAATTCACGAATTTCACGAATCCGATTCCATTTGGCTAATAAATCTAAATTAGGTGTGGCTAATTTTTCAAAACGCTCTAAGAAAATAGATTCTGAATAACCAAACACTTGCCATGCTTCTTCAGCGGTAAAGCTTAAGAAAGGAGCAATCCAACGCAACATGCTTTGAGTGATTTGATAGAGTGCTGTTTGTGCACTACGACGAGCTAATGATTGAGCGCCTGTGGTGTATAACCTATCTTTTAAAACATCTAAATAAAAAGCACCTAAATCTTCGCTACAGAAAATTTGAATTTTTGCCACTACAGGGTGGAACTCAAATTCTTTGTAATGCTCTAAAATTTCAGTCTGTAATTGAGCGACACGACTTAAAGCATAGCGGTCAATTTCAAGCATTTGGTCAAGTGGTACCACATCTTTGCTAATGTCAAAATCATCGACGTTAGCCAATAAGAATTTAAGGGTGTTACGAATGCGTCGATAGGTATCTACTACCCTTGCCAAAATTTTATCGTCAATTGCTAAGTCGCCTGAGTAATCAGTCGAGGCACACCACAATCGAACAATTTCTGCACCCATTTTGTCAGAGACTTCTTGAGGGGCGACTACATTACCCACCGATTTACTCATTTTTAAACCTTTACCATCGACGGTAAAGCCATGAGTTAACAAGTTACGGTAAGGTGCACGGTCGTACATGGCACAAGCCGTTAATAAGGAACTATGGAACCAGCCACGATGTTGATCATAACCCTCTAGGTAAAGGTCGGCCTCAGGGCCTGAGCTATGGCCACTACCTGCATGCGAGCCTTTTAACACCGTCGTATGGGTGGTTCCTGAGTCAAACCAGACTTCTAAAATGTCAGTGCTTTTGGTGTAGAAAGGTGCATCGGTTGCGCCTAAAATGGCTTCTGTAGTCACTTTACTCCAAGCCTCAATGCCGCCTTTTTCAACGGTGTCAGCGGCAATATCTAAAATTTCAAGAGTGCGTGGATGCAACTCACCTGAGTCGATGTGCAAGAAAAACGGCAATGGCACGCCCCAACTTCTTTGACGGCTAATACACCAGTCAGGTCGGTTGCTGATCATGTCACGCAAACGGTTTTTACCATTTTTAGGGAAGAACTGAGTTTCTTCGATGGCAGCTAAAGCTAATTGGCGTAAGCTTTTAGGTGCTTTGTTTTCTGTGAAAACTCCTTCGCCTTCGTCCATACGAATAAACCATTGGGCTGCTGCACGGTAAATCACTGGGGTTTTGTGTCTCCAGCAATGCGGATAGCTGTGAACAATATGGGTAGTGGCAAATAAGCGATTATTTTGTTCAAGGGTTTCAATAATGATAGGGCAAGCCTTCCAAATATTGAGTCCACCAAAAAGAGGCAATTGCATCTCATACTGACCATTTCCTTGTACTGGATTTAAAATCTCGTCATAACTTAAACCATGTGCGACACAGCTGTTAAAGTCTTCTAAACCGTATGCAGGTGCAGAGTGAACAATACCTGTACCATCGGTA
>JALQUL010000227.1 GCA_023260735.1 Limnohabitans sp.
TGTGTTTTGACCCGGTTCTAAAACTACTGACTCATCGTAAGCTTCTTTACCATTGTCAAATTTAAATAAATGGATTTTGTCGTATCGGCAAATGTTAACACCCTCTGGGTTATAAACCAAAACACTGTTGCGGGCTTTATTGCTCTGTGAGCCTTTTAATGGAATAGTACCTGCTACTAAATAAATTTTATGTTGTTTGGCAATTTCAGATAAAAAACTTTGGATGGGCCCGTTGCCTTGAGTTTCAGCTATTGCTAATTTTTCTTGGTCGGTGTTTCCAATTAAGCAAAAGTATTCTGGGAGGACCACTAACTCTGCACTATCATTTGACGCTTGTTCAATTAAATTTTTAGCCTGAATTAAGTTAAGTGTAACATCTGGGCCAGAAATCATTTGAATGGTAGAGACGCGCATATAAAGACCAATCTAAATAAAATGGTGAGTATTACTTGTGTGAGGTGTTTGGAAATAAATAAACCAATTTCTGAAGTCTAAATTAATTTTTATAACTTAGTGATTTGTTTTTTAAATCATTTCAAATATGTTGTATTAGTCTAATTAACAAGAGTACTGCTAGCATTTGAACTGCTACTGTTGGGGGTACTAGGCTTGAGTTTGCTACCGCGTTTGACTTCGGTTACTGTAGGGGCACTCCAAGAACCTTGAATAAAATATTCTCGGGTAGCCGCTTCCATGAGGGGTTTAGAGATGAGCCATTGAGCCAACAAGCTACTTAAACCAATCGCAGGGTTAATGGCGACGATGGCAAGTGCTGCACCTCCCGCACTAATTTCAGGGATGACGACAATATGCAGGTTTTGATTCTCTTTGACTATATCAGCGTTGCCATCCATAAGTACCAATGCATTCATACCACTCATTTGTAGGTTTTGTGTGCTGGCTACGCCTTTTGCAATGGTCACATCGCCCTTGATCGTATCAAAGGCAAATCCCTCACTAAACACATCTCTAAAGTCTAACACTAAGCGTCTGGGTAGGGCTTGTAAACTTAGCACGCTTAAAAGTTTAGCCGCTCCCATGTCTATTTTTAAGAACTGTCCGCTTTGTACAGCCAAGTTCATTTGACCTCTTAGGGTGGGGAAATTGACCTGAAAAGGTGAGCCTTGCCAGCCAATGGTTCCTTCTAATTTCCCTTTACCATTACGCAAGGCTTTTTCTTTGCCAATCCAAGTGATAAGGTCTCCGGCGTTTTCAATGTCGAGTTTAAAATCTAAGTCCATACGCCTACGTTCTAGAAGGCTTCGCTTGGCGAAAGAACCTACCTTAGCAACCTCAGCCCAGCTACCCGTTGCATTGAGCTTGGCAAACGGTTGAGTCACTACTAATTTATTGATTTTCCATTCACGCGAACCGTTGCTTAATATTCGGTTATTGGCGTCAAGTTGAATTTTTCCAAAACTCCTGCCTGCTAGGCGTAAGTTGTCAATTTCAATATCCACTGAGGGAGGTGGTCCTGATGTTTGATCCAGTACTTGTTCTACATCCTCTTGGTTGGCAGATGCTAAATAGGCTTTAGATAGTCGAGCAAATAATTTTGCGTCATTGGCGCTGGTGCGATATTCAATTAGACCGACGAGCTCTTTGGAGTCAATAGAAGCACGCCATAGGTTTCCATCTCGATTAAGGTTGGCTGTTACTTGCTCGAAGTTATAGATGTCCCAGTTAATAAGAGCGCTTTTAATAGAAACAATTCTCGGAAGATAGTTCTCGGCATTTGTATCAGTTGCTGCATTGGTTTTTGCAACAGGATTTTTGTTGTTGGTTAGATTTTTAAATACCTCCAGCCATTTGTCTAAATTGATTTGGTTGGTCACAATACTGCCGGCTACGCCTGCTGTAGTGGGTGCAATTATTTCGCTTTTCCCAGATCCTATCGCTATGCTACCCCTTACTACTTCAGGTGAGTTGTTGGGTGCTAGATTGCGCAAATAATATAGGCTTAATAAATTACCCACATCTAGTTTTAAAGTATCTTGTAAAACTGGATTAGGATTATTGATAGCTAAGGTGGCCGAATTAGGAGTCAATAAGTTTTCATAACTTAAGGCAAGACTGGTTTCAGCAGGCTTGTTAAATGGAGCGGGCAAAACAGAGGTGATGCCTATTAAGTTACTATTGATAATTAGCTCGGGTTGCCCTTTATTAATGTGCAGTGAAAGTTGATAAGGAGTAGAGCCACTCAAGTATTTGGATACTTGAGATACCAATCCTAACTCGGGAGCAGCTGCTAAGGCCTGAGCACTAATGGTGCCTTTACCTTTAATCATCACTTCGGGTGAGCTATTTTTTGTTGTATGAATAGCTGGCTTTGCTGATTTTAGGTTACGATTAATAAGTGCGCTTGAACCTCCGCTGAACTCCACTTCACCACCTAATAAATTTGCTTTAGCATTTTGAATTAAAAAACCGTACTCATTAAAAACAACTTGACCTGTGACTTTTTTAAGAGCTGGCGTGTCGGATGTAATTTGAATCTCATTGCCAATTAATTTTACTTGCCCATCTACCCTAACTTTGTCCATTTGTGCTATGGGCAAGTTCATATTAAAAATATAGTCACTATTGCCACTAGCCTTGGCATTGAGGAGTGCTTTTTCGGTAATGTCTCTAAGGGGCGAGTTATTGGTGAAGCTCAGCATGGCTGCTAATGGCCCTGTGGCTTGAGCTTTAACTTGGACTACGGTTTTGCCAAAGTCGGGAATTTTGACATTGGCTTCAGTTATTTTGAGGCTAGGGTTGTCGGTGATGATCGCTTTGGCTTGCCTAACCTCCATGCCCCCACCATCAAAAATTAAATCACCAGAAAGCTTGGAAAAAGACGGCCATGATAAATCTTTTGGACCTTGCAGTTGTTTAGGTACATAAGCCATGACGGCATTTTCTACCTTGGTTTCAATTTTAAAAGTGCCATTTTTAGTTTTGTCATAGGGTAGATCGAACAAGTCCCCTTTAATAACAAAACGTGCATTTTTAGCCGTACCCGATAAAATAGAATATTTAACGTAATCAATGGCATCTTTCCCGACACTTAAAGGCAAATAACGCCACACTCTTGCGCCGTTGGCTTGATCTAGTTGTGCATCAAGTTGCAAATTGCCAGGAAATCGAGATTGACTATTCGATTTACCTGGATCGCTAGTTTGCCAACTTCCATTGAAGCGCCCAGCCGCATCAGCATTTTTTAATAGGCCATTTGCAAAATCAATTTTGATATGTTGCCCTGCTGGTGAGTCAGTCAGTTGCCATTTGAGTTCTGTGCTTAAGTTTTCCACCTCAACAGTAGGGTCTTCCCATACACCTGGAAAATGGAGTTTGCCATTTTTAATTTGAATGACTGCACTACCTGCGTTTAAATCAAAGTCAAACCCAATAGAGGCACCCTCTAGACCAGGCCTTGCCACTTCATCTATATTTCGGGTGGCCTGCGGCAAAAAACTTAAATTATCTAATTGTCCCTTGGCATTTAATTGACTTGGTTTTTCAATAGAGCCTTCATAACTAGCATTCAGCGACCTAATCATTCCATGCGGTTGTAAACTGAGGAGTTGAGCTCTTGCTGCATCACCTAAAGGTAGGCGACTGGCAATTTGGCTCACAATGGCCAAATCGATTTGATCGGCCTTAATATGTCCTGTTTCAATTTGTTGACTGTTTGCATTTATTTTTGAGACTTTTATATTACCTTGTGGCCACTTTAAACCATCGGCAGTTTGGAAGCGAAGATTTTGGGTGCTGACAGTAAGCCCGCCTTCAATAGCCTCCAATTCAATTCGGCCGTTAATAGATTGCAAAGCGAGGGGGTCGGGTGTGCCGTTAAATTGAATGGTGATGGCTTGAGTTGATACGTCTGCCGTCATGCGCTGAACTTGTTGCTTGTCAATATCTAACCATGCTCGTGCAGAGCCTTTTCCTTGTTTGATGTTGGCATTGATTGGTAGATAAGGACTGATGTGTTCTGCATTGATATAAGGTAATTCAGCATAAATTTGACCTTGCCAATGTTGAAAGTTAGCTCTATCAGTGTAAATTAATGATTGAGTGAAGGAGCCAATTAAGGTAATTTTTTCACCCCAGTTGTTAGGGGGTACAGCAGAAAAAGCAAAGTGATGTTTGTAAAGCGGGTTGCGACTGCTGAATTGAACTTCTTTAAATTCAAAAATTCGGGGTTCTGGGGCTTTGCCAAAGCTGTATGAGCGAGGGGTATTGGTTGTTAAACCTTCTTCTAAACCAGTTGTTGAAAATGGGGTGGCAGAGCTAGATGAGGAAGCTGTTTTTGCTCTAATGCTGGTGGTATTGATTGGAGAGGCGGCAATGGTTGGAAGTGTTTCATCAATAAATCTGACCTGACCATGTCGAATTTCAAAATTGTTTTGAGAGAAAAACCAATCTAATAAGGGACTACTATTTTGAGCCTTGGAACTGGGTTTTACCTCAATCCCAGCAATCCAAAAATGACCGTTTTGTGCTCTTCTAATTTCTAATAGGGGACTATCGACTATTAAGCGCTCAAAGTCTAAACTAAACACACTACGAGGCGATAGACTGGCTATGACAAGACCAAGTTGCAGGCCAGTTTCACCAGAGTTGTCGCGTAGCTGTACATTTTCTAATTGAAAAGTAGGCAACAGACCTTCGGATTGTGCGCTAATACGACCAATTTTAATGGGTACTCCAATTGAGTTACTGGCCGTTTCTTCTAAAAGTGTTTTATAGTCGCCAATTCGGGGCACAATCCAGGTATGTAAGACCACACCGCTGATTAAAACGGCTAGCCAAGCGAAAACTGCACCCCAAAATAAAAATAGGGAGCACAAGTGAAAAAGGTAGAGTCCGAGCGGGCGGTGTGAATTTTTTTTAGTCATGGCAATATAGGCAAGAATTATGACCGTTGATCAAGCCCAAAATTCAAATCCAAATCAAACATTGGCAAATAATTCTGCAGAAATCTGTTTTCATAGTCGGTTTTTTCAGAGATTAGAACGTAGGTATCATGCTGATTTATCTTTGCTGCCACCAGGAGCACCTCAAAAAGAGCAGATGCTAGAGTGTTGGCAAGCATTATTAAGAAAAGCGTATGAACCCTCTCAAGCCGTAAGAGTCTTGCGCCAGTTGGTGATGCATAGGCTTATTAGGCTAGAGTGTGAACTTCAAGTTAGTTTGGATATAGTTACTCAAACAGTGACTCAATTAGCTGAGTTTACCCTTTGTAGGGCACTTGAACAGGCATATTTACAATTAGATGCACGTCACGGTGCCCCTATTAAGCCAGATGGGGAGAGATCTCAATTATGGATTATTGGAATGGGTAAGTTAGGTGCGCGCGAGTTAAATGTGTCGAGCGATATTGACTTAATTTATGTTTATGATCAAGACGGTGAAACCCAAGGGTTGGTAAATGGTCGTGGCAAAACTTCATTTCATGAATACTTTTGTAAAGTCGTGAAGCTGGTGTATGCCATGATTGGCGAAGTCACCGATCATGGTTTTGTGTTCAGGGTGGACTTAGCCTTGAGACCTAATGGCAATTCTGGACCTGCGTGTGCCTCTTTAGCCGCCCTTGAAGATTATTTTCAAGTTCAAGGCCGAGAATGGGAGCGTTTTGCATGGCTAAAAAGTCGAATTGTGGCTCCCAAACAAGCACGTAAAGATGGTGCTAATCATCCGCTGAGAAGTGTTGTTCTGCCTTTTGTTTTTAGGCGTTATCTTGACTATAACGTGTTTGAGTCTTTGCGCACTTTGCATAGGCAAATTCGCGAACAAGCGATATTAAAAGCAGCCAATCAGCCACATAGGGCTAATGATGTGAAATTAGGCCGTGGCGGTATTCGTGAAATTGAGTTCACAGTGCAGTTGTTGCAAGTGGTGCGAGGCGGGCAGTTTCCCGAGTTACGTACTCGGCCTACTTTGCAAGCCCTTGAGTTGGTAAGTAAGGCCGGCCTAATGCCACATGAAACCGCTCAGTTATTAACAAAGGCCTATATATTTTTAAGGCAAGTCGAGCATAGAATTCAATACCTTGATGACCAACAAACACAGGTCATGCCGACACAGGATGATGATTTGTTGTGGGTAGCAAACACAATGGGTTTTACTAGCGTTGTTGATTTCAACCTAGAGCTAGACAAACACCGTGAATTAGTTGCCAAAGAGTTTGATACCTTATTGGGTCAAAATAGGCAAGATGATAATAACGGGGCCGAGCAAATAAGTCGTACTAAATCGGAGTCAGGTTTTATACCTGGTGCATCTTTTGAGGGCCGCGATATTGATGCCTTGATAGTAGAGTTGCCAGACGCTTTAAAAGAACGTGTGGCTGCTTGGAAAGACAATACCAAGGTGATGACTTTAAGAGATGATGCCAGAGCAAGGTTGTTGCGTATTGTGCAAAGAACTGGCCAGTGGGTAGAGGACGAAAAAGTCTCTGTAACGGCTGCTATTCGTTCATTTGATTGGGTAGAAACACTCATTCGACGCGAGAGTTATTTGGCTATGTTACTCGAACGTCCATCGGTGCATGCAAGGGTACTACGGCTATTAGATGCCGCCAAATGGCCTGCCCGTTATTTACAAAAGCACCCTGGAGTGATTGATGAGTTAGCTAGCCAAACCATGCTGACACAAAGATTTGATAAAGCAGAGTTTGAGAGTGAATTACAAAGAAGAGCTGACGCATTAAAAACCACAGGCGAAGACGATGAAGAGGCTTTGCTTAATTTATTGCGACGTGCTTTGCATGCCGAAGTTTTTAGAACCCTAGCTCGCGATGTGGAGGCTTATATAACAGTAGAGCAAGTGGCCGATGATTTAAGTGCTTTGGCGGAATCAATTTTAAAAATCACGACTCGTTGGTGCTGGAAGTACGTACGTAACAAGCATCATCCCGAGCCCGATTTTGAGCCTCAGTTTGGTATTATTGCCTATGGAAAATTGGGCGGCAAAGAGTTGGGTTATGGTAGTGATTTAGACATTGTGTTCGTGTACGAAGATGAGCATGAACAAGCCGGTCAAGCTTATGCCGCCTTGGTGCGTAAACTCATTACTTGGTTAACGGTTAAAACCAGTGAAGGTGATTTATTTGAGATTGATACCGCCCTAAGACCTAATGGTAATTCAGGTTTATTAATTACTACCTTTGAAGCTTATACCGATTACCAGTTGCAAAGAGGCTCCAATACGGCTTGGACATGGGAGCATCAAGCGATGACGAGGGCACGTTTTGTGTTGGGCAGTGAGGCCTTACAAGAACGTTTTGAAAAAGTCAGGCAACAAGTCATTACGGCGCCTCGAGATAAGGTTTTATTGCGTCAAGAAGTAAGTAGCATGAGGCAAAGAGTGAGCCAAGCCCATCCGATAAGAGCTGGGCAATTTGATGTTAAACATAGCCCTGGGGGTATGGTGGATGCTGAGTTTGCAATTCAAACCATGGTGCTTAGTTATGCTGCCGAGCATCCTAATTTAATTGACAATGTAGGTAATATTGCTTTATGCCAAAGAGCCGAAATGGTGGGCTTATTAAGTCCTGGAGTGGGAGAGGCTGCCGCTGATGCTTATCGTGAACTGCGAAAAATTCAGCATAAAGCCAGGTTGGATGAAGTACCTACACAGGTGGATCCTTTAACGACTGAAAAACAAAGCCAAGCGATAAAGGCATTGTGGTCAGAGTTAATGGAAAAACCACTTTAATCAGTATTTTGGCTTTCAAGGCTCACTCTTTAGAAGCGTAGAAGCGAGCTTTGAAACTTGGATAGGGGCAAGTCATTGGACTTTTAGTTTAAGGACGTTTAGCTGTTTCTGAAAACGTTTGATTCATCCAGGCAGTAAGGTCGGTCCACATTTTAGTGATTTCTAAAGGTGGAGGTATATCTAGTGAGTTTGGTAATTCAACTGTGACGACCGGAATTCCTCTGTGTACGCCACTGTAGTTACCTAAAGACCCAGGAAAAATGCCGACTTGATCTAGGTATAAAAAGCCTAGTTTTTTAGGTGGAGCTTTTGGGCCATCAAAATCAAGAACACCATAGGGGGCGTGAATACTCACTATTAAGGTGGGTTTAAAAGTATTGATTTGCTGGACAATAAATTGACTTTCTGGCTCACTTAGAGACTGATTACCAGGAAACCGTCTAGGATCTTTGCGAGTACGAATCTCCCAGTGTTTTTTCGCCTCATCGTTCCAGTTAGGAGTTGGGAAGTTGCGGTTTAAATCAACGCCGTTGGCATTGGTTCGGCGCGATGGCTTACTCATCAATGAATCTGGGTTGACGATAGGAATAAAACGCCAGTAGGTATTGAGATTATTCTTTTGTGCATAATTGAGCCAATGAAAAGCCAATGAAGCAGACGATTGCTCATCGCCATGAATGGCTCCAATAACTAATACCCTAGAGCTAGAATTGACTGGCCCCGTATCTTGGAAATAAATAGTGCGCCCACGAACAGTTCTACCATTGCTAGGTTGAACATTAGCACTTTGACATATTGCAACTGGAAAGCTTTTTACTCTGGCGCCCCAATCAGGGCATGGATCTTTGACTTTGGCTTGAGTCACCAAAGGCAATAAAAGTAAGGAACTTAGGCAAAAATAGTGGAGGGACTTAAAGGTTTTTTGAATCGACATATCTCAGATTTTACCCATTCTAGGTCACTTTTTTAATCATTAAAAAGCATAAATATTCTAAGGTCAAACGTTTGATTAAAACATTTGTTTGAAAATTGTGATTTAATTCACAATTATGAGAAACATCGACCCTAATTTGATTCACCCGTCACTCAAGCCAGAATTGGCTGCTAGTGCGGCTCAG
>JALQUL010000260.1 GCA_023260735.1 Limnohabitans sp.
ATTTCATCAATACATTCAATGTTGATGAGGGTGGAGTCCATATCAAAGGCAATGAGTTTAAATTGCGACCACTGAAGCGGTAATTCGCTATTTAAATGATTGATTTGGATGCCGTTAGGGGTGTCAAAAGAAGAGGCGCTATCAGTCATAAAAAATAAAATTAAAATTGAAGTGGATAAAAAAGTTGATAACTGAAATAAAAATCAGTATTTCATAGGTATTTTTTAAAAAAATTATGTGAGAATTGGTCTGATTAAATCTTTAAAGTAGGGGTTGTCTTTTGAATTGGCGTTCCTAGCTGCCTGATTACTTCACGAATAAGCTGTACTCTTTTGCTCACATCTTCTTGTGCACGATCTATTTTTAATTTGTCATTACCTGCCAATTTAATGTGTTTGTTTTTTTGAATTAATTCAATAATACGCATCGCATCAATAGGCGGGTTGGGCATAAATGTGATTTGGCTACTAGTAGGGCTTGAGTCTATTTTAATAATGCCATAGGGTTGGCAAATGACTCTGAGGCGATGTTGTTCAATTAAAGTTTGTGTCGCAGCAGGTGGCTTGCCAAATCTATCCACAATTTCTTCTAATAATCGATCAATTTGGTCAATGTTTTTAGCGGTGGCTAATTTTTTATAAAAAGATAAACGTAAAGCTATATCAGGGCAATAATCACTGGGTAATAAACCTGGCGCATGTAAATTAATTTCGGTGGTAACCGATAATGGAGCTAATAAGTCAGGCTCACGACCCTCTTTTAAACATCGTACGGCTTCAGCTAACATTTCGTTATAAAGTTGAAAACCAATTTCAGTGAGGTTGCCACTTTGGTTCTCACCTAATACCTCACCCGCCCCCCTAATTTCAAGATCATGCATGGCCAAATAAAAACCCGATCCAAGCTCTTCCATTTGTGTAATGGCTTCGAGGCGTTGGTTGGCTCGTTTGGTTAAATCTTCTTGTTGAGGCGCTAATAAATAAGCATAAGCTTGGTGATGCGAACGTCCTACACGTCCTCTTAACTGATGCAATTGAGCCAAACCAAATTTATTGGCCTTGGCAATCACAATGGTATTGGCGGTAGGTACATCAATACCCGTTTCAATAATGGTGGAACAAACTAAAACATTAAAGCGTTGAGCCACAAAATCTTTCATGACTCGCTCTAGGTCTCGTTCGGGCATTTGTCCGTGTGCTACCTCGATTCGGGCTTCTGGTAATAAAGTTTGTAAGGCTTGGCGACGGTTCTCTATGGTTTCTACTTCATTATGCAAGAAATAGACTTGACCACCTCGCTTGAGCTCTCGCAATATGGCTTCTCGAATAGTGCCATTGTTTTCCTCACGGACAAAAGTTTTAATCGCTAGGCGGCGTTGCGGCGCGGTCGCAATTACGCTTAAATCTCGTAGCCCTTCTAGTGCCATACCCAAGGTACGAGGAATCGGCGTTGCCGTTAGGGTTAAAACATCGACCTCAGCACGCAGTGCTTTCATGGCCTCTTTGTGGCGTACTCCAAACCGGTGTTCTTCGTCAATAATTAATAAACCAAGGCGATCAAACTTCACATCTTTACCAATGAGTTTGTGCGTACCTACGACAATATCAAGCGTACCATCTGCCATGCCTTTAAGAGCGGCATTTATTTCTTTGGTGGTTCTAAATCGACTCATCTCGGCAATTTTTACCGGCCATTTAGAGAATCTATCTACCAAGGTTTGATAATGTTGTTCGGCTAATAAAGTGGTGGGAGCTAATAGCGCAACTTGTTTTCCACTCATGGCTGCTATAAAGGCTGCCCTCAACGCTACTTCTGTTTTTCCGAAGCCCACATCACCACACACCAATCGGTCCATTGGCCTTGGAGAAATCATATCTTGGATGACGGCATGAATAGCGGCACTTTGATCAGCGGTTTCTTCAAAGCCAAAATCTTTGGCAAAAATTTCATAATCTTGGGGCGAATATCTGAAGGCATGGCCCTCACGTAAAGCTCTTCTGGCATATATATTGAGTAACTCTGCCGCTGCATCACGTACTTGTTCGGCTGCTTTACGTTTGGCTTTTTCCCATTGACCACTACCCAATTTATGCCAAGGCGCTTCTTCTGCACTTACCCCTGTGTAGCGACTAATTTGATGGAGCTGTGAAACGGGCACGTAAAGGGTGGCGTTATCTGCATATTCAAGATGCAAAAACTCTTGTTCTTGTATAGTCCCATCGGGGTTCTTCATCCCTAAATCAATGCTGATGAGCCCTTTGTACCGGCCAATGCCATGGGCTGAATGCACTACGGGATCACCAATGGTGAGCTCTGATAAATCTTTAATTAAGGCTTCTACATCGCTGGCTTGTTCTTGTTTGCGGCGTTTGCGTACGGCAGGGGCGCTGGCAAAAATTTCTGTTTCAGTGACAAAGTCAATTTTTTGGCTTAACCAAGAAAATCCAGTCGCCAAATTAGCGGTAGCAATACCTAATTTTTCAGTGCTATTTTTAAAATCAGCTAGGCCAGCAAAAGAAGTGGGTTGAATATGATGCGTGCGTAAAAAATCAAGCAAACTTTCTTGTCTGCCATCACTTTCCACTAAGATTAAAACTTGATGAGAACTATGCTCAAGATAGGTTTTTAATTTCTGTAATGGATCTTCATTGCCTCTTATGGCAGATAAAGAAGGTAGGCTTTGCACGTCATAAAAATCATTTTTATGAAGCTCTGCAAGGTTTTGTTCTGGGGCTTGTGGCTCGGCTGGCGCATCTAAGGTCTTATTAGACGGTTTTTCGGATTGCAGGGCGATTTGAGCATATTGCCTTGCTTTAGTGAAAAAGTTCTCTGTGCTTAAAAATAATTCTTCTGGGGGTAAAACAGGGCGCTCTGGGTCACCTACCATCATTTTAAAACGATCTTTGGTGTCTTGCCAAAAACGCTCAAACGCACCGTTTAAATCGCCATGAGTAGCCAAAATGGCTTGCTGACCTATATAGTCGAAAATGGTGGCAGTCTCATCAAAGAACAAGGGTAAATAATATTCAATACCGCCGGTGGTCACACCATTGCCAATATCTTTATAAATCCGACTTTTGGTGGGGTCTCCATCAAGTCGTTCACGCCAACGGCTT
Organism: Limnohabitans sp.; assembly: GCA_023260735.1. Classification (GTDB taxonomy): domain Bacteria; phylum Pseudomonadota; class Gammaproteobacteria; order Burkholderiales; family Burkholderiaceae_C; genus JALQUL01. The sequence continues at coordinate 3,117 of JALQUL010000260.1, forward strand.
CTAAATTGTTGTTGTGCCTCTGGGGTCATGGGAAACTCTCGACCTGGTAATAACCTGATTTCAGGCACCGGGTACAAGCTGCGTTGCGAATCAGGATCAAATGTACGAATCGAGTCAATTTCTTTGTCGAATAAATCTACTCTAAAGGGCATTACCGCCCCCATTGGAAACAGGTCAATAAGGCCGCCTCGTACTGCATATTCACCAGGGCTTACCACCTGGCTTACATGGCTATATCCCGCTAAAGTAAGTTGATTTTTTAAGCTAGCCTCGTCTAGAGTTTGGCCGGTTTTGAATTGGAAAGTATATTTGGCTAAAAAACTAGGCGGCGCCAAACGATATAGGGCAGTACTAGCAGGAATTAACACCACATCTAAGCCGTTAGATGCTTTATTCTGAGAAATACGCCATAAAGTGGCGAGTCGCTCGCTAATTAAGTCTTGATGCGGCGAAAAATTATCATAGGGCAGGGTTTCCCAATCCGGGAATAAAGCACATTGAATATTTTTCGAAAAGAATGGAATTTCTTCAAGTAGTCTTTGAGCGTCAAGAGCATCAGCGGTTAAAACGGCTAATATTTTTCCCTCTTTTTTTGCCCTAAGGGCCAATTGACTCAGGACTAGTGCATCTGAAGAGCCCACTAGTCGTGGTAAGTTAAACCTTTTGCCGACATTAAGTTGAGGTAAATCCATGTGTTGAGTCGTTGCAGTTTTACATTAAAGAGCTAAGCATTCTTTGCATCAAGTCAAACCCTGTTGCCTGTACCAATAGGAGAGGACTACTTTTTTAGACACTTTACTCATAATGGTGACGATGAGTGGAGTCGAATTGAAAGCAATCTCATTTATTAGTGCGACAGAATAATCCTATTGATGCATAGCTTGTGTAATTATCCTAGATAATTGGGGTAATCTACCAAATGCTATGACTTAGTTATAAAGTCCTTAAGGGAATATTTTAGTCTGCCTAAGTCAACTACCCATGAATGATGATGAATTCCACTACTATTTGTAAAAAACCAAAAATTTGGGCACTTATTCCTTGTGCAGGTTCTGGCAGTAGAGCGGCCACAATAGTGCCCAAACAATACCACATTTTGCTAGGCCAAAAAGTCGTAGAGCACACTTTACATGTTTTTGCAAAATTACAGACCTTAGATGGCCTATTATTGGTGACCTCACCTGGTGATGACTATCCGATTCCAGATCATTTTCCAAATCATTTTAAAGTGATCCAAAAAGGGGGCTTAACTCGAGCCGAAACAGTACTAAATGGTTTGAAGTATTTGCAAGAACAAGGTCTAGATCAACACGATTGGATTTTGGTACATGATGCGGCTCGTTGCTTAATTACCCTAGAACAAATCGAGCTATTAATTCGCTCTTGTTATGAGGATAAAGTAGGAGGGCTATTGGCAACTCCTGTGGTTGATACAATGAAGCAAGCTCGACTAGACAACAAAGTAAACCCTCAGCCTAGAGTAGAACAAACATTAAGTAGAGCGAATAAATGGTTGGCTCAAACACCTCAAATGTTTCCAATTGCTTTGTTGCAAGAGGCATTAATAAAAGCGGGTTCTGGGGTAACAGATGAGGCCAGTGCCATCGAGTTTTTAGGTTTAGCGCCATTGCTCATTGAAAGTAGTTCACACAATTTTAAATTGACCTATCCGCAAGATTTTGCATTAGCTGAGGCCTTATTATCTTGGCGGCAAGCCAATCTAATTCGATAAGATAAGTAAGCTAGTGGAAGGTAATCTACTATCCTGAGATGATGAGTCGCATTAATAATGCAGGTCATTTTGAAGAATAATTTTGCAAAGTCTCATTAAATACAAATTCAATTTTTTAATGATGAGTTAGTGTGCTTAATTAAAATTAACCATAGTGAAAGAAAAAACGAAAGTTTTAGAAAGTAATGAAATGAAAAAAATAAGAGTAGGTGAAGGTTGGGATGTACATGCTTTGGTAGAGGGTAGGCCACTTATTATGGGTGGGATTGAAATTCCGTTTCACCTAGGTTTATTGGGACATTCTGACGCAGATGTTTTGGCTCACGCTATTATTGACTGTTTATTAGGAGCCGCTGCCTT
>JALQUL010000265.1 GCA_023260735.1 Limnohabitans sp.
GCGTAATTTGAAAGTATAGGTAGTGCCATCAGCAGAAACGGTCCAAGATTCGGCTAAACCGGGTTCAATGTCAGTTGTACCTTTTTTGAACTCAACCAAACGGTTGAATAAAGCGTGACCAGCAGCATCAAAAGTATTACCACCTGTGTACTGCGCAGAATCAAAGCCTTCAGGGCTAGCTTCAGAACAGAAAATTAACGTACCAGCAGCATGCGCTCCAAACGCAGCAACTGACAAACTCAAAGCAGCAACTAGTTTTTTTGTTTTGAACATGTTTCATCCCTTTAAAAAAAAGAAAATCTCATCAATATGGATGAGCTTTCACAAGAGTTAAATTATGCACCCAACTCAAGTGCATTTATTCTAGGGGTAAATACGTAACTTTCATGTAATTTTTTATTAAACAGCTAATTTTTTTAATAATGCACTAGTTTTGTTCGTGCCAAAGGAGCAAAAACTAGTCGTATGTAAGTGTTGGCAGTTCGCTTTATTGCATTGCAACAAACGAGTGCAATAACATTTTTTAATGTACAACAAAGCACAAGCAGGGTGCACATTAAAAAATCAGTTGGATGGATTGAATTTACCGCTGATTTATCTTGGCCAAACTACTTTTTTCGCCGACTTCATAATTTCTTCTAGTACCTTGGTATGAGCTAAATTTTCTGAATCGGTGGCTTGTATGATGGGTAATTGAAAAGCAGAAAAATCAAAATTGTTATGACCTTTTAAACCACTTGTAGTTGGCACCTCATCCATTAATAAGGCATCCTGACCACGGGTTAAATTAATATAAACATCGGCTAATAACTCAGCATCTAACAGCGCACCATGCAAAGTACGGCCAGAATTATCAACTTCTAAGCGGGTGCACAAAGCATCTAAACTATTACGTTTACCAGGATAAATTTCTTTGGCCATCGCCAAAGTGTCGATAATGTTAGAAGCAATTTTTTCTAAGGGAGCCAATCCTAAACGTCTCAATTCGGCATTGAGAAATCCAACATCGAATGGTGCGTTATGTATGATAATTTCAGCATCTTGCAAATAACTACAAATAGCGTCGCTAAGTTGAGCAAATTTTGGCTTATCTTGTAGAAACTCATTGGTAATGCCATGAATTCTGATGGCATCTTCATGGCTATCCCGTTCGGGATTGATGTAAAAGTGCAAGTTATTGCCTGTAAGGCGACGATTGAACATTTCAACACAGCCAATTTCAATAATTCTATCGCCGTTTTCATGTGATAAACCGGTTGTTTCTGTATCTAAAAAAACTTGACGCATTGCATGATCCTTTGATTAAAAAGCCACTCCCGTAGCAAGTTAAATTACACACTTTGTGGTTACCCCTCAAGCGCAGTGCATTTAGAAGTAATTAACACTACTACCAAACCAATGTAAGGCAACGGCTTGATAGCCTAGGTACTTGGAATTATTCCTAGTGAAGGCTACAGGTAATAAAACCACTTTAGAAGATGATTCGAACCGGCAACTGCCCACCACTATTCAAACCTTACTCAGCATAGATAAATTGAACAAAGTATGCTACTAGGCTAGACTTAAGTGATTTATTGCTTAATTTTCAAAAATGTACACTTTTAAACAAATTAAAACCTACTGGTTTTTAATAAACTGCTCTTTAGGTGTAAATTAGAAAGCCTTCACCACCCATTAGCTCGTTTTTTGAACAGCTGTTACAACTGATATAAGCTTTAAAAGGAATCCATATGAAGCATCTTCAATCAATACAAAGTACAAAATGGCATCACTTATTTGCTTTAGCAATTGTATTTGTGGGTTATTCAAGTGTGGCGCAGGCGCAGCAACGAGCTTGCATTATAGATGACTACACATGGCAAATTTCTTGTGGTCGTTTAGCGACTTATGAAGAAATTAATCAATATCAATTTCAGAATCAAAATCAAACCGGATACCCTTCGCCACCAATACCCCAGTATCAGCCTCGTTACCCACAAGAATATCGCAAACCAGAGCCTGTGATTGTACCAACTCCAGCACCCAAAACCGATGTCTGGCATCAAAATAATCAAGTAGCTCCTGCGCCTACTATTTATGAACGTAAGCCAGAAAGAAGTGAAGATAGACGTAGCAATAATATAATTGACTCTAATGTTTCTGATCAAACCCTTGGCGAATTGGTCAATAGGGCATATCAAGACGTATTAGGAAGAAATGCCGACAAGTCAGGTCTAAGTACTCATATTGCACAAATTCGTCAGGGCAAAGGGATTGATACCATAAGAGCCTCTTTAGCATCCTCAGCAGAAGCTAAACAAGCCATTAACAAGCAATACAACCAGGTATTAGGACGTAACGGTGATGCAGCAGGAATTAATTTTTTCCAACAAAAATTAATTGCTGGTGCTAGCTTGGCAGACATTCGCAGAGAAATAGCCAATAGCGAAGAAGGTCGCAAAAAACACAAATAATATTTCTCATTAAGACAAAAAACCGACTGAAATTTTCAAGTCGGTTTTTTTATTAATGATTTTCTTTGGCGTGATTAATTGAGTATTTGGGTATTTCCACTGTTAAATCTTGTTGTGCCACAATCGCTTGGCAACTTAACCTAGAGTTAGGCTCTAACCCCCAAGCCTTGTCTAATAAATCCTCTTCAGTTTCATCTGCCTCATTTAAAGAGCTAGCACCAGCACGCACGATCACATGACAAGTAGTACAAGCTGCCACCATATCACAAGCGTGCTCAATGGCAATTTTGTTCTCTAAGAGTGCCTCACAAATGCTAGTTCCTGGGCTTACTTCAATAGAAGCACCATTAGGACAAATTTCATGATGAGGTAAGATTTTAATAATTGGCATTTTTAACTTTAGATAAAAAAGGATCTTTAAATGGATTCTATTGCTTTACCAGACAAAGCCTGGCTAATTCCACGGTTCATTCTTTCAGCAGCAAATTGTTCTGTGCCCTTAGCCAGCTCCTTCATACTGTCCTCAATAGCTTTGGCATGAGTACCCTGTCGAATGAGGGCTAAATTATCAATGAGTTGCTTGATCTGTTGTTGTTCGGGTTCTGACAACAAATCACCATCTTTATTTAAAGCGCTTTGAGTGGCTAAAATAAGTCGGTCGGCATCGACTTGTGCCTCCACCAAGGCTCGGGTCTCAATGTCTTGTTCCGCAGTATGAAAGCTATCGGCTAACATTTGAGCAATTTGTTCGTCTGTAAGACCATATGACGGTTTGACCTGAACTTTCGCCTCTACTCCACTGCCAGTTTCAATGGCAGACACACTTAGTAGACCGTCCGCATCTACTGTAAAGGTGACCCGAATTCGGGCAGCTCCTGCGGCCATTGGAGGAATACCACGTAAGGTAAATTTGGCTAAGCTTCGGCAATCGGTGACCAAATCACGCTCGCCTTGCACCACATGTAAAGCCAATGCAGTTTGACCGTCTTGATAGGTAGTAAAGTCCTGCGCCATAGCAGTAGGAATGGTTTGATTTCGAGGCACAATACGCTCGACTAAACCACCCATGGTTTCAAGCCCCAATGAAAGCGGAATGACGTCAAGTAGCAACAAATCGGAGGCACCTGCATTACCCGCCAATTGATGAGCCGAAATGGCAGCCCCTAAAGCCACTACTTCATCAGGATTCACATTGGTAAGCACCGGGCATTGGAATAACTGACCTACCGCTGAAGGTATATGCGGCATACGAGTGGAGCCACCCACCATAACCACTCCTTGTACATCTTGAGCGCTCACATTAGCGTCTCTGAGGACTTTTTTGCAAGCTGTAAGTGTTTGTTGTGTGAGGGCTGATGTGGCAGCTTCGAAATCAAGTCGCGAAACCACTTGTTGAATAAGTCCACTTGATAATTGCAAGCTAAATATTGCACTATCTTGCGAACTTAATTGCTCTTTCACTTGTCTGGCTTGAGCCGCCATATCACCTTTCTCTTGAGCACTTAAAACCAATTGCTGTTGATGATTCTGTGCTAATACCCAAGTAGCTAAAGCTTGATCGTAGTCATCACCGCCTAAAGCAGAATTTCCGCCCGTAGCCACCACCTCAAACACACCTTGACTCAGCCTTAAAAGGGAAACATCAAAAGTGCCACCACCTAAGTCATAGACTGCAAACAAACCCTCGCTGGCATTGTCAAGGCCATAGGCAATTGCAGCTGCGGTTGGTTCGTTAATAAGCCGTAAAACATGCAGGCCAGCCATTTCGGCAGCATCTTTGGTAGCCTGACGCTGAGCATCATCAAAATAGGCAGGAACCGTAATGACAGCACCAAATATGTCATCATTAAAGGTATCTTCTGCACGTTGCCTTAAGGTGGCTAAAATTTCGGCACTGAGTTCAATTGGCGACTTAGGACCGGCCACTGTTTGAACCTGCACCATACCAGGTGCATCAAGGAGTTGGTAGGGTAAGTGATGGGCATGACTAGCCATATCAGAGGCGCTACGACCCATTAAACGCTTAAACGACCTAATGGTATTGGCAGGGTCTTGAACTCCCGCCTGAACTGCATCAAGGCCTATTAAACGTGATTGAAAAGCGCGGTAATGCACCACAGAGGGCAAAATCACTTTACCGGCTTCGTCAGGTAAACATTCTGCAACACCATTTCTGACGGCGGCCACTAGCGAATGAGTGGTGCCTAAATCTATGCCTATAGCAATTTTTCTTTGATGCGGATTGGGCGATTGGCCTGGTTCTGATATTTGTAATAAAGCCATTTTGGAAATACCTTATGAACTCAATTCGAAAGAGTTAATGAATGAAAGGGAGCTACTAACTTGAATATTGGTTACTAAAAAACTTTAGAAAAAACTCTAGTAAAAATAAGCTATGAAATTAGTTTTTGCTGTACTATGATTGTAACAAAGACAACTTACCCTTAAAAAATCTAGTTGATTGATGAGCTTTAGCTATTTTTTTAAATTAACTATCTTCAAAATCATAAATTTTATTTTGGATTTCACCGATTAACTTTTGAATAAACATAATAGCTCTGACCTCTTGGGCGCAGGCTAAAAAGTTTTTGTCATGATCGATAAAATGTTGAATCTGAGCAAAACCTTTGTTTTTTTGCTCTAGCACTTGCGCTAACAATGCCTCTAACTGATAAATACTAGAGGCTTCTTCGAGATCCTCTCGCCACTGCATTTGCTGCATTAAAAATACACCAGGCATTGCTGTATTTTGTTCTGCATGAATAGGGGCGCCAGCTAATTCACACAACAGACTTGCTCTTTTTAAAGGATCTTTTAACCTTTGATATGCTTCATTAATGCGTACCGACCATTGCATTGCAATTCTTTGTGCAGCTACACCTTCAGAGGCAAATTTATCGGGGTGCACCTTGGCCTGCAACTCTTTCCAACGAACATTGAGCAAGGTGACATCTAGGGCAAATTGTTCAGGTAATTGAAATAACGCAAAATCGGTATCGTCTAGTTTCATGACTGTATTTTTGGTAATCAATTGCGTTATTTAAAGTAAGAAGAAGTGAGTTATTTATACTCGGAACGATTCACCACAACCACAACGATCACGTTCACGGGGATTATTAAATTTAAAACCTTCATTGAGACCTTCTCTAACAAAGTCTAGTTCGGTTCCATCAAGATAAGCTAAACTTTTAGGATCGACTGCAATTTTTACTCCGTGACCTTCGAAAATGACATGTTCGGGCGCAAATTCATCTAGGTATTCTAGTTTGTAGGCAAGACCAGAACAACCCGTGGTTTTAACGCCTAAACTAATACCCACACCTTTACCTCTTTTAGTAAGATAACGATTGACGTGTCTTGCCGCAGCTTGGGTTAATGTAATTGACATGAGAGCGAATATGGTTCAGATTAGTAAAATAACAATTTCAATAAAAATGTAGATGCTAATGCATCTACACCTTTAATTCGATATTAGGAATTGCTTGGATGTTTTTGACGGTAATCGTCAACTGCTGCCTTGATGGCATCTTCAGCCAAAATAGAGCAGTGAATTTTGACCGGTGGCAAAGCTAACTCTTCTGCAATTTCACTATTTTTTAAAGCAGCAGCTTGATCTAACGTTTTACCTTTGACCCATTCAGTTACCAATGAAGATGAAGCAATTGCCGAGCCACAACCATAAGTTTTAAACCGAGCATCTTCAATAATGCCTGTTTCTGGATTAACTTTAATTTGCAATTTCATGACGTCACCACAAGCTGGTGCGCCCACCATGCCGGTACCTACAGAATCGTCACCTTTTTCAAAACTGCCAACATTGCGTGGGTTTTCATAATGATCTACCACTTTTTCTGAATATGCCATTTTTAAATCCTTTGAATTGAATGAGTAAAAACCCAATGAAACTAAATACTAAAGTGAAGTGGCTCAATGAGCCGCCCACTGAATTGAGCTAATGTCAATACCGTCTTTGTACATTTCCCACAAGGGGCTGAGGTCCCGCAACTTGGCCACGTTGGCTTTGATAGTTTCAATGGCGAAGTCAATTTCGGCTTCTGTGGTCCAACGGCCCA